>CAJQQY010000467.1 GCA_905480595.1 uncultured Saprospiraceae bacterium
TTTTTCATAAAAAACATAAATACTTTCCTTGGGTTGTAAACCATGAAATTTTCCTCCATTGATTTGGACAACTTGTGCCTTGCCTTTTTCTTTTTTCAAAACATCCATGATTTCCAAATTCAAAGGTACCAAGGTTTTTAATGCTCGGATAGTTTTTTTCCAAAGACCTTTTTGCGCATTGCTAACCGCGTTTTTGAATGGACTTGGAGTCCCTCGGATACCTCTTTTTTCTTTTAATCCATCAGCGGTGTCAGCGGTTAAGGTGATACTGTTTTTTAAAACGCCAGAAGCAACCTCATAAACATTTAATGTCATCCAAACTGTGGCAGAATGTCCATAAGGAGTTTGTGAAGCGGAGGTATTAGAAGTCCAATCCGTATCGCCAAAAACAATTTGCAATAAATATTTTACCGCAATTTTATCGGCTAAGATACTTTGGTCGATTTTTAAAATACCATTTTCAGATTTGATATTTACATCTTCAAAACTTGTTTGATCACGAACAATTTCATATCGTTCGATTTTTTTCAAACGTTTAATTACATTTTTTTCAAACTCGGCAAATTCCGCCAAAGGCATTCCATCGCCATAAGTTGATGGCAGGATACCTAGTTTGATCACATCATTTTGAGCGAATGAAAATGTGTAGAAGAATGAAATCAATAAAATTGAAAGAGTTTTTTTCACTATTTGTAAATGTATTGTTATAGAATTATTTCTTAATTGCTCGACATCGCAATTTTGTTCCTTTATTCAAAAGCTTTTTGATGTTCCCTTTTCCTGCTTCTACTTTTAAAATACACCAGGACTCTCCGTCAACTTTCTCGATTTTGCCCCAACCAGCAGATTCTCGTCTAGTGGTAATGACGCCTTCTACTTCTTCCTCCAGTAAGGCTTGGACTTCAAGTAATTGTCCTTTTTTTAGTCCCATGTTGCTGCCGGCATAAACTTTTAGAGAGCGAACTCTTTTTTTACTTTCTTCTTCGGCTCCAACTACTATGTATAAAAATTCTGAGAAACATTGATTGATTAATTGTTTCACATTTTTTTGCAATTGCTCAGTACGAGTCGTTGGAGAAAAAATATCTTTGAGTTCGCCTAGGAGATTTTTTTGCTGTCTAATGACAGTTAGAGAAGAAACAATTGAACCAATCAATGAGCCATCGCTCACGTCGTAAACTTTTAAAAAAAGCTGGCGACCATAATTATCAACAAGTCCATCCACTAAATATTCAGCACCAATCGCTTTCCCTTGTTCTACTATTTTTCCATCAATGAAATCTTCATCACGTTGGCGATCACGTTCTTCAGCAATTACATCAAATTCACCACGATCTAACAAAACCATTCTATAGTCTTTAGAAAATTCATCAGCTACAATATTTTTTAATTTTGTTCGAGATTCTTCAGTCATTTCACTATCGGAAACGAAAGGCAAAATAGCTACGTAAATCGTATCATATTGAGCTTGAGTTTGAAAAGCAAAAAGGCATAGAAGTAAACTGTACAAAATTTTCATTGCATTATTTTTTGTAAAAATGATGATAGGTGAATTAAATTAGATTGTTTTAGGAAGATGGGGAATAATCAATTTATTTTGATTCAAAAATAACAAATATGAGGGAAAAATGGATGATCTAAAAAGTTAATTATTTGTTTTTGTTATGTTGCTAACTAGAAAAAATGTTTTTTTGATCTTCAAATTTTTAAAAAAATTAAAATTCACGAAATGAAAATTTCATCCATTTTTCAAATCATTTTACTTGGATTTGTTTTTTTGTTTTTTTTACCCCAATCAGATGGTCAAGTTTATGATCGACGGGGAAAAGCAATTTATCTAGAATTAGGAGGGAACGCATTTGCTTACTCGGTCAATTTTGATATTCGATTCAAGGAACAAACAGGAGGACTTGGTGCCAGAGTTGGGTTCAGTACAGTAGGAGATTGGATTGCGACTCCGGTGATGCTCACTTATATGACAGGCAAAAAAGATAGTAATCACTTTTTTGAATTTGGAGGAGGAGTTACTTATTTCAATTATGAGGAACCATATGTAGTTGGAAACAAATCTTTGGATCAACAATTTTCAGCCACATTTGCATTTATGTATAGACGTCAACCTAGATATGGAAAGTTTGTTTTTAGAGTTGGGATCACTCCCTTGGTTGGCTATTGGGATTGGCAAGCGGGTGAAGATAGTGAAGCAACGTTAGGAGTTTTACCTATGTTTGGGATGAGTTTTGGACGAGCTTTTTAAATAGATTTAAAAACGTATATGTATTGTTATGAGGAAAATAATTTTACTTTTTGTATTCACTTTATTTTTGGTTCATCTTTTTGCTCAGTCTGAAGAACCTACTTTTGAACGAAGAGGACATGGTACCTTTTTCGAGTTAGGTGGTGCTGGATTTTCATATACTTTTAATTATGAAAGTCGATTTGGTGAATCTAATAGAGGACTTGGTGCTCGTGTAGGAATAGGTTTTTCGAGTTTAAGTGATATAAGTTGTTTTACGCTACCTGTCCATATAAATTATTTACTTGGAAAAAAAGACGGTAAGCACTACTTGGAAATTGGAGCAGGTTACACTTACATTGATTTGCGAGAAATGGATGATTATCGAATCAATGATGAGCTAATTTATTTTGAAGGAACATCATTTGCATCTTTTAGTTTGATGTATCATAGGCATCCTCCATTGGGTGGGTTTTTATGGAAAATAGGATTTACGCCTTTAGTGGGAGATTTTAGTGATGGGAGGAGTTTTGTGCCGCATTTTGGATTGGCGTTTGGGTATGCGTTTTAATTTTTTTTGCCGCAGATTGGGCTGATTTTAGATGATTTTTATGATTGGCACCAAAGTGTATTTTTTAATAAGACCTAGTAAGAGAAATCTTATAAAATCTTATAAAATCATCTAAAATCAGCCCAATCTGCGGCAAAAAAAAATCACTTCTTACTAATTCCCTCGATATAAGTATTACTAATCGCATTCATCGACTGCTGTCTTGCCTTTTGAATTTCTTTATTATCGCTGTACACTTTATTGAGGAAAGCTAATTTTTTTGCAGTCTGATCATCGTTGGCAGAAGCGATTTCTTCCAAAGCCATTTTTGCATCATCAGCACATGGAGACTCAACGTCAACAAGGCCTAGCAGATCAATTGCACTTTTATAATCCTTTTTAAATGCAGCAATATTTGCTTTTTGAATGAGTTGATTACAGTTTTGTTTTTGATAGTTTTGGAAAGCTTGAGAAAGGATACTTTCGTTTGCTTTACGGCAGTCAGAAGACTTCGGTAAAGTATTTATAATGGCAATCGCTTTTTCATTTTCGTTATTCTCCATAGCTTTTTTTGCATCAGCAAGAATAGTCTCGCATTCAGAATTGTAGTATGAATCTACTTTTTCTAACAATTCATTTACAAATTTTGAATATGCTTTTTGGTTTGGATGAATATTCGAAATAGCTTTGTTGATCGCAGCTTTTTGAGTGCTTCCAGAGCCAGTAATGTTTTTGGAAAAAACGGTCAAGTCTTCATTGGAAAAAACATTTTTTGCGATCAAACTAAATTCCAATTGAGCAGTCTGCAAAGTCTTAATTCCTTCCATTTTATCAAACTCAATAATACTCAATGATGGGTAAATTGCAAAGGTGCTTCCTTTCTTATTTACGACATCTTTTTGAGTAAAAATAGCGATAACTTTTCGCTCTACTTTAGTATGATAAATTGAAGGAATACCCAAATCAAAATGAGTAGACATGATTTTTATGTCCAAGTTTTTTATTTCACTTTGAGCATTTGAAACAAAATAAGTAGAAAATAGAAATACAATTATTATTAATCGAGAAATCATATTTTTTTAATTAATGGTAATATAAATATTAGACCCAACCACATCTCGCGTCACTTCTAAATTTTGTTTTTTCAAAAATGCTCTAAGCTTTGCAGCGAATTGAGTCACTCGATAGCTTCGTCCATTTTTAGGATTGATAACTGGAATTCTGACTTCGTCCAAAATCATTTTAGTAGCAGTTACCCCTTGAATATGAAAATAATTATTGTAGGCGTTTTCATCAAACCAATTTTCCAAAACGTCTGAAAATAACTTTCCATTTTCCATTTCTGAATCCATGTCCAATGCTGCATTTTCATCAAAACCAATATTGACAATGACTGTTCTACCTTCCTCTACGATCTGATTAAATTTGTCTTGAATATTGTACATAAATTTTTTCATAAATCCATTGACTGCTTTTTCAGTTAATCGTTCAAAATTGTGAGTGAAAAATCGGGTCGTTGTTCCCACATCAGTTGCTAGTATTTGACCGGAGAAAGCATCGTAGGCGGTAACAGTTACGGTCGAAGAATTACCACTCTCATCTTGAATAATACTTGACTCTACTTCCACATAAATATCAGCACCTGACAATTCAATCACTTGTTGTTTGATCGAAGATTGATTGCCGATCTCCATGATTTTATTATTGGCAAGTTGCTTGAGTTTAGCTCGGAAATCCACCGTTGGAATGTCGTGAAATTCGAAAGCTTCTTTCACTTTGGTCACAGCCACACGCAGATGTAATTTATCATCTTGTTCGTAAACAGTTCGGAGTTGTTCATTTTCCTTTGCAAATGGAATAACCATAATGGTAGGATGAACGAGTGGTTTTTTCACCGGTTCTTCCACTTGACTAAATGAAGCGAAGGTCATGCAAAGTGAAAAAATGATCGTTGTGAATATTTTCATAAATTGTTCTATTAAATAAGTAATAACAATATATCTAGAACTGAAATTGTCTTTATTTCTTTTTTCCAAAAACAAATATTCCTAAGAAGATAACGATTCCTATTCCTAAAAACAAGAATTTACTTCCTCCCATTCCACTATTTTCTAGAGGGCTAGAATCACCTAAGTGAACAAAGCCTGCCCAAAAGAAAGGATGTTGTTTTGAAGGTGATTGAGCATTGATGAAATCTAATTTAGCTTGCTGTAACGCTTTGTTTTTCGAAAGGCCATCGTTTAAATACGAATAATAAAGTGTGGTCATTTCTGTCGTTGAAGCATCGGCAACTGACCACAAACTCATAGTTACGCTTGGACAACCTGCATGTTGAAAAGCTCTGGCTAAACTAATCATCCCTTCTCCATTATAGACTCTTCCCAAGCCAGTTTGACACGCACTTAGCATGGTCATTTTAGCATTAATATCAAGATTGTAAATATCTTCAGTATTTATAAAATCATTTTCAGAAAAAAATATTCGACTGTCCAACGGATCATCATTATTCATACAAGCATGTGTTGAAAGATGAATGATTTCTGCCTTTGGAGCTAATTTTAAAAATGAATTTCGAGTCGCTTCACTTCCATAAAATGATTGACCATTAAATTGACTACTGATATTTTCAACCTCAATGGCGCTATGTTTTAATTTAGGTAAATTGGTTCCAGCTTCAAAACATGAACGAACGGCTATATCAGTTTTTCCATTAAATTCTGGCGCATGGCCTAAAAACGGAATTGATGTATTGTTATTAGTAGGACTGTTTTGTTCCAGTAAAAGTCTCGAAGAATGTGCATAAGTTAATGCATATTTTTTTAGTAAATAGGGGAGGTTTTCTGTTCCAAAATTCACTTGATTCGTTGCTGCTTGATCATCCAATAATACTTCAAATGGAACTAACCAAAGTGCTCCATCTGGAATAATGATTAATTCATCTACTGATGGATCTAAATTCTTCAAAGGCGCTTCTAAAACTAAACTATACAAAACACTCGCATCTCGAACATAATTTTGATAAGCACCTTGAGCATCTGTTCTAAAGCTCATAGACTGAATTAATTCTCGAAATGACAAAACAGTTTCTTGAATTTGATTTAGGTCATTTAACTTTTCCACATAAAAATGATCAGCGGTTACGATAAATGCATAGGCTGTATTTTTTCCAAAAAAGTATTCTACAACTGCTGTATTTTTATTTTCCAAAAACAATTGCAAACTATCGGAAGCTAGAGAAGGTGCTGAGTTTTTTAAGAATGAATATTCTGGGAAAAATGTTTTTAGTGAATCTTGAAGAAAATAAAGTGCTTCAGTTGAGTTGAATATTTTTTTGTCAATATTATTGTTATTTGTGTTGTGCCTTTTTTTACGTTGTTGTTTGAGGTGAGCTAGTGTTATTTTTAAGCTTCGTTCTCGATTCGACATTTCGGAAGGAATCGAATTTAATTCACTTGCCTTAGAATCTAAAATTGCGCTTCGCAATGCCATCGCTTTACCTTTGTCAGCAAGGGTGAACATTTTAGTTTTGAATTTATCATCTCTTGTGATTTGGAATAATTGCCTAGCTGCGTGAATGCCTTTTTCAGTCATTCTGATGGCTTGTTCTCCGAGGTGTAGTTTGGTGAATTCTGATTGGTATTTATTACAAATCGATTCTAAAATATCAATGGCTCTCTCGTAAGCAATTAAGGAAGCGAGCAATTGATTTTCATCTCGATCAGATTGTAAAAGTAAATTCCCTTTAGCTTCAAAAATCGGGATTGATAACAAAGGTGAAATCAAATCTTCCACCTTTGGATTTGCTAAAAGGTCTGCATCATCAAAAGTTACGGCTGCCGACCTAAGTCCTTTTTGATAAAAAATTAGAGCCTCTTCTTTTTCTAAATTACCTTCGTATGCTGAACCAAGATCTTTATATTTTGAGGAGAGATTTGGATGTCGTTCAATTTCACCAAGGCTTTTTTGAGTAGCGTCGATGGATTTTTTCAAATATAAAATAGCTTGCTCGTATTCTTTTTTTTGTAAAAGTTTACGACCAAGTTGTTGATAATATTTGCCAGTTTCGCTAGCGTTTTCAAGGGTTATAGCGTTTTCATAATCTTTTTTTGCATCAACGACTGGGTTGAGTAATTCGGGGAAATCCTTCGCCATCATTTCGATAGCTTCTTCGAGATCGATGTTTGGATCAAGGATGGAATTGAGTAGTGGTTCGTCTTGTTGTGCGAGTATGCCAAGCGTAAAATGCGTAAGGAATAATATGACGAAGTAAATTTTTCTCATGATGTTTTACCTAAGACGACTCTCTGAGTCGTTTGCAATTTTGTATTTTTTGTGCGAACGACTCATAGAGTCGTTTTAAGGAATCAATTTAAGTTTTCTATTTTTTTCAAATACTTGGCTCCTTTTATTTTTTGTAAATAAGGCTTAGCTTCTTCTATTTTATTTTGTTTTAAATAGGCCATGGCTATATACCAGTTGGCTTCGTCTTGATACAATTCATTTGAAATAGATTTGAAAACTGCAATTCCTTTGTTGGGTTTTCCTTTTTCCATCAAACAAATTCCTTTGATTAAAAGTATCTCGGCATCGTTCGGCAACTCTTTTAAAACACTATCGGCTAAATCAATCGATGCGGTGTAATCTTTATTTTTATAAGCATTATCTAACTCTGCAATTAAGGAGTTAGATGGAATTGACTTCAAAGTAATGTCAGCTTCGTAAGGCGTGTAATTATTGTTATAAAAATCTGCAGTTAGGTTTTGTCCATTTGAAGAAGTATCTCTAAAACCTAAATATGCGATCAAGAGTAATGCACCAACTGCTGCAACGGCAGTTAACCATCTTCCTAAGTTTCTAACTTTTGCTTGAGGTTTGTCGACAACATTTTTATTTGTTCCCAATTCATTTTGGAGCGATTTCAACTTTTTTATGGTAGCAGTTTTTTCAATCTGTTCTGTTTCTTCTTTTTGAGCGACTGCCTTTTGTAAGTTTTTTCTAAACTGAACTTCCGCTCGAAAGTCTGCGTCACTATTGAGTCGGTTTTTAAATTCTACCAATTCCTCTTGGTTGAGTTCTCTGTTGAAAAATTGGTCTATAAAAGTTTCTTTATCTTTCATAATCTTTAATTTGAAATTCTTTTTTGCGATTCTGGAGAATCGTTTTATGGTTGACGACATGGAAAGTCGTCTTACGCCATTGCTCGTAATTTATTTTTACAACCCTGAATGTCGGTTTTTATACCAGTCGAAGTTCGCCCAAGCATTTCGCCCATTTCACTCATCTTCATTCCTTTGACATATTTCAAATCCAAAAGCATTTTGCATTTTTCGCCAAGCTTTTGGAATTTTTTTTGAAACTCTGAATAGTCTCGAGGATCATCTTCCAAACTATCGAGAATCGAAGTATATGTTTCTTCGATTTTGTTTTCCTTTGCTTTTTTTCTTAAAAATTCATGATGTACATTTTTGCCAACTCCCATCAGGATAGCGCAGACATTTTGTTTTATTTCAAATCCAGATTCGATAATTTTTATTAATCGAAAAATAGATTCATACATGATATCTTCTCGATCAGCTTCTTCTACGACGCCTCGATTTCTCAAATATTTGCGTAATGAGTCTGTGCATTTATTTAGAATACAAGACCATGCTCGCTCTTTTTCACTTGTGTTTCCTCCAATCAAATTTTGCACGATTGAAGTATCGGAACAATCTTTAACCATAAATGATTTTTTTTTTATAAAAGTAAATAGATTGAAGCATCTTTTTTAAAAAAAAG
>CAJQQY010000468.1 GCA_905480595.1 uncultured Saprospiraceae bacterium
GGCATTTTTCTAAAGATTGATTATTGGTTACTAATTACAATTTTACCTCGAACCTTTCGATCCATCATTTCCTCCAATGCCTTGGTAGCATCTTGCAAAGAATAGATTTTATGGATGTGCGGTTTTAATTTACCCTCAGCATGCCATTGCATTAATTGCATCGTGTTTTGGATATTTTTGTTTGGAAATTTCATAGCGAAACTTCCCCAGAAGACCCCTACTATTTGACAACCTTTCAACAAAGGTAGATTCAACGGAATCTTAGGAATATCTCCAGCAGCAAAACCAACCACTAAAAATCTTCCTTCCCAAGCCATTCCACGAAGTGCAGGTTCAGAGTATTTTCCACCAACTGGATCATAAACAACATCCACTCCTTTTCCTTCTGTCAATTCTTTTATTTTAGATTTTAAATCTTCCGTTGTATAATTAATCGTTTCGTCAGCGCCGTATTCTTTACACAATGCTAGCTTTTCATCAGTTGAAGCGGCTGCGATTACTTTTGCCCCCATCAACTTACCTAATTCAACAGCTGCCAATCCTACTCCACCAGAAGCTCCTAAAACCAAAAGTGTTTCACCTTCTTTCAATCGACCACGATCTTTTAATGCATGATAAGAGGTTCCATAAGCCATCATAAATGAAGCTGCAATTGGAAAGTCCATATTCGGTGGTTTAGGGAAAACCGCTTTTCCATCTAACACAACTTCCTCAGCAAATCCTCCATGTGCAGCAAAACCAAATACTTCATCCCCTGGCTTTAAATGTTTAATTTTTTCGCCAACTGACTTTACAACCCCAGCAATATCACTTCCTGGAGTAAAAGGCAATTCGGGTTTGAATTGATACAAACCTTGAACAATTAATGTATCTGGAAAATTAACTCCACAGGCTTTAATCTCAACTAATACTTCTTTTTCACCGGGTTGTCGGCTTTCGACATCCTTGTAAATTAACGTAGATGGATGTCCAAATTTCTCACAAACTATTGCTTTCATATTATTGTAAATATATTGTTACAAAATATAAAGTGGTGTTAACCTATATAGGATTAACACCACTCAATAAATTAATTTTCTAAAACCTTTAATACTAATTTGCCTTTTTTATCACCAGAAAAAAGTCGCTCAAAAGTACTGTGGAAATTCTCAATTCCCTCATAGATATCTTCTTTACTCTTCAATTTCCCTTGTGCCATCCACATGCCCATATTCATGGCAGCTTCTTTATAATTTGCTGCATAATCCATTACCACCATTCCTTGCATAGTTGCTCTATTTACCAAAAGTGATAAATAATTACTTGGTCCTTTGATTGCAGTTGTATTGTTATATTGGGAAATCGCTCCACAAATTACAACTCTTGCATGCATTCGAAGTCGGGCTAAAGCTGCATCTAAGATCTCACCTCCTACATTATCAAAATATACATCAATTCCTTTTGGACAATGCTCTTTGATACCTGCATGAACGCTTTCATTTTTGTAATCTATCGCTCCATCAAATCCTAATTCATCAACCAGGTATTTACATTTTTCTGCTCCACCTGCAATTCCAATAACTCTACATCCTTTGATTTTAGCAATTTGTCCAACTACAGATCCAACAGCACCAGCTGCTCCAGAAACTAAAACAACGTCACCTTCTTTAATTTTTCCAACTTCTAAAATTCCAAAATATGCTGTCATTCCTGGCATTCCCAAGGTTCCAATATAGGTAGGCATTGGAGCTAGATTTGTATCAACTGCATAGTATCCTTTCCCGTCAGTAACAATGTATTGTTGAACTCCGCCCCAACCGGTCAAAACATCTCCAACTTTGAAAGTTGGGTGGTTATTAGCTTTTACAACTTCACCTATAGAACCAGCTCGCATTACTTCACCAATTTGAACAGGAGGAATATATGACTTCACATCTCGCATCCAACCTCTCATGGCAGGGTCTAATGAGATGTAATGATTTTTAATTAAAACCTCTCCTTCTTTCAATTCTGGAATTGGATTATTTTCCAAATTCCAAGTATCTGCATCAGGCATCCCTTCAGGTCGTTTTGATAATTTGAGTTGCTTATTCATAATTGTTTTATTGATATTTTTAAATTGATTATAAGATCCTAATAGATTTTTATTTTACTTTTTTAGCAGCAAGCATCTCTTTAAACATTTGCATTTTCATTCTAACCTCTGGACTCCACCAAACCGATAATGCTTCATTTAATTCTTCTTCACTTTGCTCATTTAATTTCTCTAACCATTCGCTTCTCAACTTTGTTTTAGTATTGAGCCAAATATTCCTATCCGCTTGTAAATAATGTTTCATTCTTTTTTCTGCCTTCGGCAAAACGTCTTCCATTGCAACAACTTCGTCAACTAAATTAGCTTCTAAAGCTTCCTGATTATTTAATAATTTACCTCCCAAAACATATCGGTACGCCAAACTTTTCCCTAACCAAAATGAATATGCCTCTATTAGGTTTGTTGAAATTTGAACATTTACTGCCACTTCATTTAAACCGATCCCATATTTTTCTCCTTCAGCCATTACTCGGTAATCGGCAGCAATTGCAATTACAGTTCCTCCCGCAGGAGAATGACCTGTGATCGCGCAAATAAAAGGTTTAGAAAATCTAGCTAATTCAATATACATTGAACCAAAAGCAATAAAAAAATCGCGTATTTTTGCTTCATCATAATCATACAATTCTATTAAATCTAGCCCCGCAGAGAATACTCCAGTTCGTCCATTCAAGATTACTCCATTTACTGAGTCATCTTCTTGCATCACTTTAAAAGTACTTCTAATTTCATTCACCATTTGGAAGTTAATCGCATTTACTTTTGGACGATTCATGGTGATAACTACGTAGTCGTTTTTCTTTTCTATATCTAAATAATCCATCATTTTTATTTTGGCTTAAATGTAGCTAATAAAATGAGTGGCATGGTATAACGAGTTTAATATTCCTTTAAAGGTATTGTATTCTAAACTAGTTACACCGATTTACTTTTTCTTAAATTAACAGTTACATCAAAAAAAACTATATTGGCAATATGATATTTAAATACCTAGAAAAAGGAATATCGATAGAAGATGATGACTTCGATGAGATTTATCCAAACGAGATTCGGCCGATGGCTTTTACTCATTTCACGCCTGTAGAGATGGCGATTAAAGCTGCGAAATATCTTGTTCAAAAACCAGGGACAAAAGTTTTAGACATTGGTTCTGGAGCTGGGAAATTTTGTATGATTGGATCAGTTTGTACAAATGGTCATTTTACTGGTGTGGAACAAAGAGATAACTTGCATGAGTTAGGAATTGAGATCTACAAAAAACATAAGTTGAAAAATATCACTTTTATTAATTCGAATATCAATCAAATAGACTTTAGTAGTTTCGATGCTTTCTATTTTTTCAATCCTTTTTATGAAAATATTATTCAGTTTGATAAAATTGATGATACTGTTGAAGTAGAGACAGATTTATATGATGAGTATTCTAATTATGTCAAAAACCAATTAGATAAAATGCCGTCAGGAACTCGATTGGTTACATTTTTTAGTGCTTATGATGAAGTGCCTAAAAGTTATAAATTGGTTTCGACAGTTGATCGACAAAAAATTTCTATGTGGGAAAAATCCTAGTACGACTGTTCTCCGAGTCATAAACCAATAGCCGTGCATAAGTAATAACTAAAATTATTATTTTCCTAATTGGAAAAATTTTCTTTGAAAAAAGCATACTCATACTGACTCCCATTCAAAGAAATTAACTTTCATCACAGATCAATTCCTTTATAACTATTTTTGAGAAGTTTCCAGAATCAATTCTTTTTCCCAAGCTACAATCAATTTTAAAACATAATAAAGACTAATTGCACCAATTAAATGTTTAATGGTATGTCCGCTCCAAAAACCTAGTAAATCAAAAATAGCATCATCAAAAAGCTCTGCTAATTTGGCTACAATATACCATCCTAGAATAAAATAAGTATATCGAACATAATTAGTTCTCTTGGGAAATAACCAAAGTATAAATGGGGCAATTACCATTGGAAAAAACTGAACAAAAATATAAAATCGTAAATCACCTGCTCCAATTGATTCAGTATATTGCCAATAAAAAACACTAAACACTCCTAAAGGAACTAAAACATAAAATGCGATTTGTCCTTCCCTTTTTCCAATGAAGTCATAAATCAAAAGTGCAAAAATAGGCATGAACATAAAAGTCATGGGCAATCGATCCCAAACAAGTGTATTATTATCAGGTGCCCAATGATAATAAGCAGAACCAAAACAAGCTATAAAAATTCCAAGACATAAAACCAAAGGTAGAATTTTTGAAACTACTTCTGGCCGCAAATTCCAATTTCTAAAACTAATCCAAGTACCGTAAGCTCCTATAAAAAACAAAGGCAAATTACTCATGACATTCCAAAAATTAGGAATTCCAAAAATCATTCTTTGATCTCCAAACTCATGATATTCTATATCTTGTGCTACTGGATTTATAAATAACAATACTCCTACAAAAATAAAAAAAACTAGAAAGATAATTTGGTATCGATAATTTTGAAAATGGTTAGACATTGATTTTAGGTTTTTATTCTCTATAAAAGTAATCAAAAAGTGAGTAGTTTTATTAAAAGTATCGTTTACAAAATTTGAAATAATAAGCCTAAACTCCAATCATTTTCTTAGATTAGTACCTTAGAAAATAATGCTTTCAAAAAAACATCATGAAGACACAAAACATTGCTTACCTTTTAGTTAGTTGTATTTCTTTAGTATTCATTTTGATTTCCGGACAAGCGATTCTTGTTCCTTTTATTTTAGGATTACTCCTATGGTTTATTGGAAAAGCATTAGAAACCAATCTTGACAAAATTAGTCTCATCAAAAATAAATTTCCGAATTGGTTAAAACATATTCTGTCATTTGGAATTATCTTAATAGTGCTAATTTTCATCACAGACATTCTCACCTCCAACATTAATTCTCTTGCTCAATCTTTTGAAAAATATGAACCAAACTTTGATGCTTTAATTTCTCAAATCGATGGGTGGCTTGGAGTAGATACTAAAACTGCTCTCAAAAATTATTCTGGAAATCTAGATTTTGGGAACATTCTACAATTGCTGTTTTCCTCCATTTCAGATATAATTAGTAATGGTTTTATGATTTTGTTGTATGCCGTATTTATATTGTTAGAAGATGCTAGTTTTAAACCAAAACTTAAATCAATTTTTGTCGGTAAAGAAAACGAGGAAAAGGTAGATGGTATTTTAGAAAAGATAAGCACTTCTATTTCTAGTTATTTCGGATTAAAAACTTTGCTGAGCTTAATCACCGGAACCTTGAGTTATATTGCTTTGCGGATTATTGGAGTTGATGCACCAGAATTTTGGGCGTTTTTAATTTTCATCCTAAATTTCATTCCAACCATCGGATCACTCATTGCCACAATTTTCCCAGCAATATTTTGTCTATTCCAATTTGGCATCTTAACCCCTAGCCTATTAGTTTTAGGAATAGTGGGTACTATTCAAGTTGTCGTCGGTAATTTTTTAGAACCAAAAATAATGGGAAGTTCCATGAATATCAGTCCATTGGTGACGATATTATCATTATCAATTTGGGGAGCAATATGGGGAATAATAGGAATGATCTTAAGTGTGCCGATAACGGTGGTAACGATTATTATTTTTTCTCAATTTGAAAAAACTAAACCTGTGGCGATCATGCTTTCGGAGAAAGGAGAGATCGGTTGATTGGATCGTAGAGACAAGGCATGCCTTGTCTCTACAGTCTAAATTATCTTCTCGCTTTGATAATTTGAGAAAAATCAGTAGACTTCAAAGAAGCTCCACCAACTAATCCACCATCCACATCAGGCTGAGAGAAAATCTCTTTTGCATTCGCAGGCTTTACACTTCCTCCGTAAAGGATTGTCGTTCCATCTGCAATCTTTTCTCCATATTTTCTAGCAATCATTTTTCTAATTTTATCATGCATTTCCTGCGCTTGTTCTGGTGAAGCAGTTACTCCTGTACCGATCGCCCAAATTGGTTCATATGCTACCACCACTTTTGCAAAGTCTTTTTTAGACAAATGAAATAATCCTTCTCTTAATTGCTTTGATACATGACGAGCGTGATTTCCTGCTTTTCTTACACTTAATGGTTCTCCACAACAAAAAATAGGAAGTAAACCACTTTTTAAAACGGTATTCGTCTTTTTAGCTAACAAAGCGTTTCCTTCTTTAAAGTATTGTCGTCGTTCGCTATGACCAAGGATCACATATTTTACGCCAACTGATTTCAACATTCCAACGGAAATTTCTCCTGTAAATGCTCCGCTTAATTCATTAGAACAATTTTGCGCTGCTACTTCAATTCCTTTCGCATCTTTTGTGATAGCTGCAATAGATTGTAAGTGAGTAAATGGCGCCGCCATTATCACTAATGGATCATTATCTTTTGATTTTTTCACAATGGAATTAGCAAGTTTCTCTCCTTCTTTGAGAGTTGTATTCATTTTCCAATTTCCAGCTACGATGAGTTGTCTTGACATGATTTGATTTTTGATTTTAAAAATAGAAGTGCAAATGTAAAAATATTTTAAAAGAAAATAGAAGGGTATTTTTTTGCTTTATTTAATACCTCAATAAACTTCTATAAGTTGAAATAATTTTAAATCCTGTTGTTCCTCCCTGAATTGTAAAAGTATAATTTTTGATGCTAGAAAATACAAACCCCGAAGGTGAAATTATAAGCAGTTTACCGTTAGATCAACCAAAAGCACCTATTTTAACCGTTGGATAAATGATCCTTGACTATCAATTCTCTACACTACATATTGTAAATAATTAACCTATTTAAAATGAAAATAATTATTACTGTTCAAAAAAGTGCATGTCCTTAACCCTATTCTAAAAGCACTTATTTTTTACCCAAAAATTAATGAAAATGAAAAACCTATTTGTATTAATCATGATTAGTCTTATCTCTCTTTTTAGTTGCCAAAAAGACGAAATTACCTTAACTCCTAACTTGCAAGAAGACGAAAAAAATGTTTTCCAAAACAAACATGATTTGACCGATGTAATTTTAACTACTCCCCTTACAACCGCTAAAATAAATCCGGTTATTCTAGTTTCGGATCATAATTGTAAGTTAAATCTAAACGCTGCGGTAGAACCTGCGAACAATCTTTATTCCTACTCATGGAAGTGGAGCTTAAATAAATCATTTTCGGATGATGATCCAGGGCAAGAATTAGGTCAAGGATATGGAGGGTCATATGTTTCTACAGAGCAACCAATCCAATCACCATGTAAAACATATTTTATTCAATTAACAGTTGGTTTAAATGGTGTTGAAATGGTGAAACAAGTTATCCAAAAAAAGGGAGATATATGTACGGATAATTTTCAAGATTGTGATGATAAAAACAATTAGGAATAGTCCTATTGCCCCTAATCAATCCAAATAAAAAGTAAAGTTTAAAATGGAATATTGAAAGCAAAAATGAAAGCATTTCTTTTTACTGATTAAGTTGCTCTATTAAAAAGAACATTTAATTTTAAAACTTCAAAAAAAAGCATCTATAAAATTTATAGATGCTTTTTTTTATTGAAAATAACTAGGATTCTTTTTTCAATCTCCAGCTTCAATATGTTGTCTTGACCAGAATTGATTTTTGAAAAGAAAATTTCAAATATCAGACACTAGTGATATTTAATGATTTAATTTTGTCAAGGAAAATAGAAATATTAATTTTAGATCTTACGATACTTTCTAAAATGAAGTAAAACACCTTACCAAGATAAATTTTAAATACTTCTCAATACGCGTAAATAAAAAAACTACAGCAATATTACCAATAAAGGATTTACTCAAAAAGAATGAAAAATGAAAAAAGACGAGGATATCAAAAAAATAAAGGAGCTTATCCAAAAAGATGAGATAGAAAAAGCTTTAAATAGTTTAGATGGCTTATTTCAAGACAATGATTCTCTAAAAGAAATCTTATTTCAAAAGGGTCGCTTTTCCAATCTATTGAGAAGTGACAGGTTAGGTGTTGTTTCACCCAATGAAGCAAATTTGGAAAGAAATAAGATAAGGAAATCAGTAATTGATTTAATAACGGAATGGGAAAATAATCGAATTCCTAAGTCTAACCAAGATAAATTGAAAGATTTTTTTAATCAAAATAAAATCTTCGCTTTTAGATTTTTTCTAATCGCTACTTTAATTGTTGTTGGTTTTTTCATGACCAATAATTATTTAAAAACCAACATTGATAAAAGTAAATATGTACAACTTGGAAATGAGAAATATAACGCAGAAGAATGGAAAGATGCTATATTTTATTATGATGCTCTCGCTGAAGCAGAGCCTCAAAATATTTACTTTTTAGAACGAAAAGGATACTGCAATTATGGTTTAAAAAGGTACAAACAAGCATTAATTGATTTTAATAAAGCAATAAGTATTGCCCAAATTGAGAAATTTCCACAACTTCTGTTTTACAGAGGAAACACAAATTACAGATTAGAAGCTTATGATTCTGCGATAGCTGATTTTAATAAACTTTTGGAAATTCAGCCGAAACATCTTAATGCCACAAATCAAAGAGGGTTATCCTACATAGGGCTCGAAAAAAAAGATGAAGCTTGTAATGACTTTGAAAGAGTTTATAAGTTCGGAGTTCCAAAACTTAAAAGTTTAGCAAAAAGAAATATTGATAAATACTGTAAATAAAAAAGCGAAAAGCAAACAATGGGTAGCTGTTAAATTATGAAAACTTCTTGATCATTTTTTTAAAGACAAATTTTATTTTAATAACAATGTAATTACAAACCATAAAAATTAGTAATTTCAAAATTTATAACCTGCATTAATCTAAAAATAAATGCCTATAATTATTTGTCCTAATTGTAAATCATTACTTCATCAAGTTGAGAAAACACTTAGGTGCCAAAATGGGCATTCGTTTGATTTCTCAAAAGAGGGGTATGTCAATTTATTATTAGCCAATCAAAAGAAAACTAATAACCCAGGAGATAATAAAAAAATGCTTAATGCTAGAGAGGCATTTCTGTCTACAGGACATTATAATTTTCTATTTGAAAATATTGAGTCAACTATCAATTCATTTGACTTATTCTCTAAAGCTAACGGTGAAAATATTCATCTTTTAGATTTGGGTTGTGGAACAGGATTTTATACCCGAAATTTATTTAAACAGAACAGTTTAAAAAAGATAGGAATTGATATTTCTAAAATAGGAATTGCCAAAGCATCAGTCAAGGATAAAGATTCAACCTACATCGTAGGTTCTGCTTTTAATTTACCAATAGAAGATAATTCAATTGATCTCCTTATCAATATTTTTGCTCCTATTCATCTGGAGGAACTTAAACGTGTGATAAAACCTGGTGGATACTTTGTAAAAGTAATTCCCACAGGAGATCATATGAAGGAAGTCGCTGAACTAGTTTACGAAGAATTTATTCCTCATCAATCCTCCATTAAGGAAGAGATTGAATCTGACTCAATGTTTCAAATTTGTAAAGTTAAAAACTTAAAGAAAACCATTTTCTTATCTGAACAAGATATACTCAATTTTATATCCATGACTCCATATCTATATAAATTTAAAGAGGAGCAACTTGAGGTATTGAAGGAACTGTCTGTAACTATTTCATTTGAAATAATCTTTAGTAAGTATGGTTGAGTTAATTAATCATTTGTGGATTTGTAAGTAGGTATCAATTAATCTCTATTAATTTCAAATAAGGGAAAGACTTATATCTGAGTTTTGCTAATAATATTCCTACTCCCGATAACTGATCGTATCATTCCGATAAATATGATTCCCCTCAGACTTTGATCCTCGATGAACTTGTATTAATTTTCCTTCTTCTTCAAAAAACTCTTTACTTTCATAAAAGAATTAAGGCTTTTTGACATTCCCTGCTCGTTTGGTATGTTTGATTGTTTTTACGCCAGGTTGCTTTTCAAAAAAAAGTTTGTGAATTGCCACGAAATGCGAAAATCAAAAAAATGTTATTAAAAAAAATATTTCATCTTTGAAAATTAAAAAAGAAAAGGACTGAAGATTAATATCTTCAGTCCTTTTCTTTTACATAAATCTAAATAATTGAAGTATTCCAAAAATAAAAAGAAGTGGCAAAAGCAGATTAAACATCTTTTTATATTTCGAAACCCATTCCATCATTTTAGGATTTGTGATTAGAGAATAATTTATTCTCCAATATAAATACGAGCTAAAAAAGATTGGAAAAAGTCCTTCGTAATTCATCAATTAATATTTAATCAAAAGTAACTTTCAAGGTCTTCTCCTTCTTCTTCTTCCCTCTCAATACCACAACGTCAGCTGAATCTCCTTTTTTATATTTAGCTAAACCTTCCATGTATTTGTAGATATCAACTACATCTATATCTCCTATTTTCATAATGATATCACCATCTTTCAATCCTCCCTTATCTCCAACTCTACCTTTTATAACACTATCTACACGCATTCCTTTTCCTGTATAAACGTAGTCGGGCATCACACCTAAAGTCACTTTAAAAGCTGCTGCCTTTTTCTCTGAAGAGTCTTTAGTTTTGGTAAATGCTAACTTCTTTCCTTCTGCTTGCTCAATCAAACTAATCATAAAATCAGACACGGTAACGATTCCTTCAAAGTTTACAATCTCGGAATCATCTGATGGCTTATGATAGTGAGAATGTTGTCCTGTGAAAAAATGTAACACAGGAATATCCTTCAAATAAAATGAAGTATGATCACTTGGCCCAACTCCAGATTCACTTCCTTTGATGTCAAGACCTTGTGCATTCTTTCTTTCCAAAATAGGTTTCCACGCCGGAGATGTCCCTGTTCCTTGAACCGCTAAAACATTCTCCTCATTCAACATGCCAACCATATCCATATTAAACATGTAATTGATACTCTTAATATCGATCGTCGGATTTGCTGCAAAATACTTTGAACCAAATAATCCTTTTTCTTCTCCAGAAAAAGCGATGAACATATAATTATTAGATTTTAAATTTGAGTTTTTCAAGTACTCTGCAATCCGAAACATTGCTGCAATTCCACTTGCATTGTCATCAGCTCCGTTGTGAATTTCTGGTTCGCCAGCATGCAATGAACCACTTCCACCCATTCCTAAATGATCATAGTGACCACCGATGACTACAGTATTTTCAGCTCCGTTGTCAAGGAATCCAATGACATTTTTTCCTTTACCTTCAACCCTTCCTCTATCCGTTGCATGTGGATTGGTATTTTCAAAAAATGGAAATTCTTGAAACCACGTTCGGTTTTCACCATGTGGTTTTAATCCTATATTTTGAAAACGATGAACGATATAGTCAGCTGCTCTTTCTTCGCCAATGGTACCTGTTCCTCGACCTTGAAGATAATCAGAAGCAAGATAGACTACATCAATCTTTACTTGTTGTAAAATTTCTGCAGGTGCAGTTGGAGCCATTTTTCCTTCTTGCGCAAAAGTGAAAAAACTCAATAAAATAAATCCTAAGGTTAAAATATTCTTCATAATATAATTGTTTATTTTTCCTTTCATGGTGGTCTAACTTAGCTGACTACCACTAGTACTATTTTTTTTGATTAGATCTTTGATTCTGATTATTTTTTGGTTTCCAAGAACTCTTTAATCCAACCGTTTTATTAAATATTAATTTATCTTCTGTGGATTCTTGATCCAAACAGAAATATCCTTTTCTCATAAATTGAAAACGATCTCCTGGCTTAGCAAATTGTAAACTTGGTTCAACAAATACGTTATCCAAAACTTTCAATGAATCATGATTGAAAAATTCCATAAAGTCTTTTTCTTCATCAGCCAATGGAGATTCTACTGTAAATAATTTATCATAATCTCTCACTTCAACTTTTATTGCATGCTCAATTGACACCCAATGTAAAACTCCTTTTGCTTTGATACCAGACGTATCGGAACCAGATCTAGAATCTGGATAATATTTTACGTGAACCTCTGTTACATTTCCTTCTTCATCCTTCAAATGATTTTCATAAGAGACGATAAAACCATTTTTTAACCGAACCGTTTTACCAGGTCCAAGTCGGAAGAATTTCTTTGGGGCATCTTCCATAAAATCTTCTTGCTCGATGTAAAGCTCTCTGGTAAAAGGAACTATTCTAGTTCCACTATTTTCATCTTCTGGATTATTGTCCGCTCGCATCTCTTCTACTTTTCCTTCTGGAAAATTCGTGATAACCATTTTTAATGGATTTAGAACACCCATCACCCTCGTTGCCGTTTTATTCAATTCATCTCGAACACAACTTTCTAGAAGATCCAATTCAATGGTGTTTTCTCTTTTGGCCACTCCTACTTTGTTGACAAAAGTAATCAAAGCCGCTGCAGGGTAACCTCTTCGTCTCATTCCTGCAACAGTTGGCATTCTAGGATCATCCCAACCAGTTACAAAATTCTCTTCCACCAACTTTAACAACTTTCGCTTACTCGTAATCATGTGAGCCACATTCATTCGAGCAAATTCAATTTGGCGAGAAGGAAATATTTCTAATTTCTCAATCAACCAATTATACAAATCTCGGTGATGTCTAAACTCTAAAGAACACAGCGAGTATGTAATATTTTCAATTGAATCAGATTGTCCATGTGCAAAATCATACAATGGATAAATGCACCACTTGTCACCTGTTCGATGATGAGTCGCTGTTTTTACTCGATAAAGATTTGGGTCACGCATCAATAAATTTGGATGAGCCATATCTATTTTTGCTCGTAATACCATACTTCCATCAGGATGAACGCCATTTTTCATTTCTTCAAAAAGCCGTAAATTCTCCTCTACACTTCGATCTCGATGAGGGCTATTTTTTCCTGGTGTATTAGGATCACCTTTCATTGAAGCTATTTCATCAGGGGTTGAATCATCCACATAAGCTAATCCTTTGTTAATTAAATCTACTGCAAATGCATACAACTGATCAAAATAATCAGAGGCGAAATATTCTCGATCTTCCCAATCGTAACCTAACCATTTGATGTCACTTTTGATATTATCGACATACAAAGTTTTTTCAGTAATCGGATTCGTATCATCAAAACGAAGGTTGGTTTTCCCTCCATATTTTTTTGCCGTTTCAAAATTGATCGCAATAGCTTTCACATGACCAATATGCAAGAAGCCATTTGGTTCAGGAGGAAAACGTGTATGTACTGTTATATTTTTTTTCGTTTCCAAATCATCTTGTATGATTTGTTCAATAAAATTTAGGGATTCTTTAGCTGCTTCGCTCATGCTATTTTATTATAAGTCGGTTTTCCAAAACCGGTTGTTAATTATTATTTCTGAATACTTCTTATCAAATTTTTCTGTAAAATTAATTATCCGATAATCGGCTTTGGAAAGCCGATTTACATTCTCTCAGGCATTTCGATGCCTAATAATTCCATTCCAAACTTCAACACTTTACCAGTTACTTCACATAATCTAATTCTAAATGCTTTTGCCTCTTCCGACTCCGCATTAATAATTCTATGATCGTGATTAAATCTATGATAAGTCTTCGCCATATCATAGCAGTAAGCTGCCAAAAATGAAGGATCAAATTGATCCGCAGACATTTTAACCACTTCATCTAATCTGTATATTTGACCTATCAGTTCTTTTTCAGTTGGGCCAAGATCAGTATATTTTGAAGCAATCGAAGTATCCACATCTCCTGCCTTTTTTAAAACAGATTGAATTCTAACAAAAGCATATTGAATGTATGGTCCAGTATTTCCTTGCAAGTCTACCGACTCTTCAGGATTGAAAATCATTCTCTTCTTTGCATTGACTTTGATTATAAAAAATTTCAAAGCAGCTAAACCAATTTTTCTATAAATGTCATCTTTAGTAGCTTCATCTAATCCTTCTAATCCACCTTTCTCAATGGCATTTGCTCTTGCTGCTTCAATGACTTCTTTCATCAAATCATCCGCATCGACAATCGTTCCTTCTCTCGATTTCATTTTTCCAGTCGTCAAATCAATCATCCCATAACTCAAATGAAATAATCCATCTGCGTAGGATGCGCCCATTCTTTTCATTATTTCAAACAAAACCTTGAAGTGATAATTTTGCTCATCGGCAACTACATAGACCATTTTTTTAGCACCATAATCTTGAAACCTCTTTTCAACTGTTCCAATATCTTGGGTTATATAAACGGAAGTCCCATCACTTCTCAAAACCAACTTATGATCCATCTTGGCATCTTCTAAATCTATCCAAACTGACCCATCTTCCTTTTTATAAAAAACTTCCTTGGACAATCCATCATCAATGATATCTTTTCCTAAAAGGTAAGTATCAGATTCAAAATATAAATTATCAAACTCAACGCCCAAGTTTTTATAAGTAGTATCGAAACCTTTGTAAACCCAACCATTCATTTTTGTCCAAAGGTTTCTAACCTCTTCGTCATTGTCTTCCCATTTTAATAACATTGCTTTTGCATCCGCACCAATTTGGGAATGTTCATTAAAATAAGTGTTTTTAAAACCTTTGAAAAAAGTAGCTTCGTCTTGCTCCTTTTTCTTCTGTGTGGAAAAAGTAAATTGACCATTGATCGCTTTTTGCCAGGCTTGATATTCTGCTTGAAATAATTTTTCAAACTCAACATACCATTTTCCAACATAGTGATCACTTTTAATTCCTGCTGCTTCTGGAGTTTCGCCTTTTCCTAACATCTGCCAAGCCAGCATACTTTTGCAAATGGCTATTCCTCTATCATTAACAATCTGGACTTTATTAACTTCATAACCTAGCGCTTCATAAATTTTTGAAGAAGACCAACCCAATAAAATATTTCTAACATGCCCTAGGTGAAGTGGCTTGTTGGTATTTGGAGACGAAAATTCAATCATGATTTTCTCTCCATGGAAAGGTTTCTTGTATGTTTCCTTTGAAGCCATCTCAGCAAGATATTGATTCCAATAACTATCACTTACTTCCAAATTTAGAAATCCTTTGATGACATTAAATTTTGTCAAGTCATCATATTTTTCCACTAAAAAATTTCCTAAATCTTCTGCGATTTGTTCTGGCTTTTTGCGAGCAACTTTGGTGTAAGGAAAAACGACTACTGAATAATCACCATCAAATTCTTTACGGGTCACATTCATATTGACATCGCCAGCATTGATCTCATGATCGTATAATTCTTTGACTGCGAGAGCAGTCCCTTCTTTGATAATTTCTGTGATACTCATTAATCGTCTTTTATAATTTTAGGAATGAGAACTAAACCATTTTAGTCGATGTTTAGTTTCCTAATTTATCAGTATTTTTTCTCCAGTTTATTAAAAAATAAAAGGCGAATAAATCCGCCTATTTCTGTTCACAAAAGTAATTTTTTTCAATTAGATTGTTAAGCTCTTGGAACCTGTTTTTTCAAAAATACTTTACCTGGGATACAAGTACTAAAGGAGGTTTTTCCTTGCCAAAATCCCTCAAGGTTTGGAATTCCATTTTTCATCTTAAATACTAATTGATATTGTTTCAGACACCACTCCATCCCATCATTGACTTTGTTTTCTAAAATCTCGCTATCCTTTAATTCAAGGTAAATTTCATTATTCAATTCCCCCGAAATATCAAACGAAGCATAAATCTCATCGACATAAACATAAGAACGACCTTTGATCTTATTCCCCTTTTGAGTGATGTAAATTTCAAAAGTATAATCTGGAGCAAATCCACCTTCTTCCTGAGTGATTTTCCCTAACCACAAACCAGTTAAGTTCTCTTGCCCAAAGGAGCAAAAACTCATAAAAAGTAAGACAATCCAAATTATTTTTCTCATATAAAATAGCATTGTTATGATCAGACTACAAAAATAGTAAATTTTTAAGTGGAATAAGGTCTTAAGAAACAGGGATTAACCCAGTCTTAACAGGAAGGACAAGAAAAAATTGCTCTAGTTGATTTTATAGGGTTATTAAGTGCGATTTATCGGAAAAAACTAAAAATAGTTCCTCCATATTTTCGTTCATCAAAGAAGTGTTCATGGCTATTAAAATCATGAATTGCATTATGTTCGACAACTGCCCACCCTTCTTCATTTAATAATTCATGCTTAAAAATAAGATCTGGAAGATCAGCCAAGCGAGGTAAAGGATAGGGTGGCCCACAAAAGATATAATCAAACTTTAGATTAGTAGTTTCAATAAACTTAAAAACATCACCTCGGATAATATTTATTTTGTCTTCAATATCGAGCGTTTTAGCTGTTTGTTTGACAAAAGAAACACACCCTCCAAATTTATCGACATAAGTTACATCGTTGCAACCTCTTGAAATAAATTCATAACTATGGTTACCTGTACCTCCAAAAAGGTCAAGCACTTTCATCCCATCAAAATCCCAAGTGTTATTGAGTATATTAAACAATGCTTCTTTGGAAAAATCTGTGGTTGGACGAGTCGGCCAATTTTTCGCTGGAGGATTAAATTTCCGTCCTTTAAATTTCCCGCCTACTATTCGCATAATCCTAAACTAAATAAATCGAAGAAAAAATGAGTTGGAATGCCATGGTAAGCACCACCTAATTGAATTGCTGAAGGAGCTTTAGAGAATTGAATTTTATTGATATACCTGAAAAGCATTCTATAAATTTTGGAATCTTTGGTGATTTGCCCTGATAAAACAACTGGATTAAATTCAGTCGATAAGTTAAACTGATTGTAAACCAACATCACATGGTAAATAAAATCTTGTTCATTTTGAAAAGCAAAAGAATTAGAAAAGATCAATTCTTGATTTTCCAAGAGTACAATTTGAAGGTGATCTCCTTTGACATTGACATAGATTTTCTTTCCAGAAGTACTGTTTTGATTAGAGACAAAACCTTGAAGAACAGATGTTGAGTTATGAATAAATCGAGCATTGGGTAAGTAACCTTTGACTAAAAAATAAACCTCTTGGTCAAAAGCATATACATTTTTTGCTTTCATCATTTCCACATCATCTACAAAAATTTGATCTGATTCTAATGAATCGACCTGTTTTGATAGATAAGTATCGACTTCTTCTGGTTGGTAAAATTTATAGGGAACAAAAGTGCATTTATTGTTAATAAAACCAACCGTCTTTTTTTGGAAAGGTAATTTCAAAATTTCATCCTCAATAAAAATGTCTTGAAGAGCAGGATGTAATTTTTTTGAAGCAGTTAAATCAGCGTTAATCAAATAGCTTTTTAATGCTAATAAATGATTTTCATCATCCAAAATAGCATAAGAAAACCTGTCCATACCAACTAGTATGGACAGGTTATATTTCGAAGCATCCTTTTTATCAAAGGAATCTTCTAGGATATTCGTATTGATTATTCCCAATTTCCACCAAGGTTTGGCCCTGACATGTCTCCGAATTTTACCATATTCTCTGGGAAATAAAGGTTATCATAACGTTGGTATCTAGCATCAGCATAAATCCCCATGAAAATTTTCCATTGAGTTCCAACCTCAGTAACGTTTACCAAAGTTTTTTGATAAGTCAAAGTATCAGCTTGGATTGAAAATTTTGCACCTCCTCCATATGGTACAAAAGGCAAAGAATCTAAAATGATCTTCACTTTATGATCAGGATTATTATATAAAAAAGCAAGTGAATCCTTTGCTGATTTTTTGGTCTCAATTCTAGTAAATTCAGCATTCGGATCATCGGGGTTACCAATAATTTTTACTAGCGTAAAACTATCAGTTTCTAAGACATATTTTAAACTGTCAAAGCTATTTGCAAAGTGCCCGGTAATGTCTCGATAGAACTCTTGAGCAAAACGAACTTGCTTTAGTCTATCGGTAACAGCTGCTAACCGTTCTTTTTTAGCATCACCAAAAGCAATTGGTTCTTTGATTCCAAAAAATAAAAGGTAACCTAAAAGGCCTACCACAACAATCAAGATCAAGTTAATAATCAATCTCATAATATAATTTTTTTCATTTTGTTAAGTCGCAATATTAATATTTTTTATTAAAAAAATAAGTTTTTTAGTAAATATTTCTCCTAAAAAATCAGGATTCATTATTTCATCATATTACTTATTTTTTAAAAACATAACTATTTCTTAAAATGATGATCTCCTACTCTACAATCTCCTGAATAAGATGCTCCTGAATCAACGATCATTTTTCGAGCGATAATCGCCCCATCTATCTTAGCTGTTTCATGTAAATGCAGAGTTCCTGAAACCTTAATTTCACCTTTTACCTTTCCTCTTACCGATGAATCAACGGTAAGTACATTACCTTCCACTTTTCCTGTTTCTCCCATAACCACTCGTTTTTCACAATTCACTTCTCCTACAATAATTCCATCTAATCGAACATCTTCAGTTGTAGAGAATTTTCCTTCGATTCGTGTTCCTGAAGCTATGATGCAAGTTGTTCCTTGACCATTTGTATTCCCATTTGAAATACTTTCTGGTTTTTTAGTTCTTTGATTTTGCTTAGATTTAGTGCCAAACATGAGATTATTTATTTAAGATGTAAAAAATATAGTTTTTGACGTGTGAGATGAAAAAAAAGTAGCCTATTTTTTCATTTCTTTGTTTGCTCATGTAAGTATGCTTGAAAGGAAGACATTTAAATACAAAAAAAATCCCTTGACCATACAAAAAGAAGGTTTTTAAATTATTTCTTTTTGAGGTGCAAGAGGTTAAATATTTTATATATTTAAAATTCCCATAAATATACGATTAACAGATACAATAAAAAAATAATGAGTATAATAATTTTAGCCATCGAATCTTCTTGTGATGATACTTCTGCAGCGGTGATTAAGGATGGAGTGATTTTAAGTAATTGTGTTGCCAATCAGGAGATTCACAAATTATATGGAGGTGTTGTTCCTGAGGCTGCTTCGAGGGCTCACCAAATCAATATTGTTCCAGTTGTTGATACTGCTATTCAACAAGCAGGAATTAATAAGGAAGACCTTTCGGCAGTAGCATTTACTCGTGGCCCTGGTTTGATAGGATCACTTTTAGTTGGAGTTTCTTTTGCAAAATCATTTGCCATGAGTTTGAATATTCCAATGGTTGAAGTGAATCATATGCAAGCACATATTTTGGCTCATTTTGCGGAAGATCCAAAACCTCCTTTCCCTTTTTTATGTTTGACCGTTTCTGGTGGTCACACTCAAATTGTGAAAGTGACTAACCACTTGGAAATGGAATTGTTGGGTTCAACTATTGATGATGCAGCTGGTGAGGCTTTTGACAAAACTGGAAAGTTACTTGGTTTAGATTATCCAGCTGGACCGTTGATTGATAAATATGCTCAATTGGGAAAACCTGTTTTTGAATTTACTGAACCTAAAGTGGGAGAATTGGAATTTAGTTTTAGTGGATTAAAAACTGCCATTTTGTATTTTTTAAGAAAAAAAATAAAAGAGAATCCAAATTTTATTGAGGAAAACCTAAATGATATTTGTGCTTCAGTTCAATATAGAATTGTTAGTATTTTATTGAAAAAATTTAAAGTTGCAGCTGATAAAACGGAAATCAAACATCTAGCAATTGCAGGGGGCGTTTCAGCAAATTCTGCTTTGAGAAATGGATTGGAAGAGATGGGTAAGGAAATGGGTTGGGAAACTTACATTCCTCGTTTTGAATATTGTACAGATAATGCCGCGATGATTGCGGTGACTGGTTATTTTAAATACTTAAAAAAGGAATTTGTTGGACAAGATGTAGTGCCTGTTGCGCGCTGGAATGTTTAGTTTTACTTTATCATAATTTTGTGTAAAGAGACAAAGCATGCCTTGTCTCTTCCTTCAGTTCCATATTTTTTATTAAAATTCAGATTTGCAAAATATTAGCATTTCCTTACCCATCTATTTCCAATAAAAAATACGTCTATAAAGCAGAGAAATATTTCTCATAACGGCTTCAAATATCCGCACAAAACATTGTAAATCAATACGTTATGAAAACACAACTAGTAATATCACTCCTGTTAATTATTAATTCCATTTCACTTGTTGGCCAAGTTGACTCCCTTTCATTTAGTACTTATTACGATTCTGACAAGTATAAATTATTTGCATCTCACCAAGCTGAAATCAATCTTTTTCTCGAAAAAATTGATTTAAAACGAATAGAAAAAATTATCCTTTTTGGCCATACTGATAGTGATGCTAGCGATGAATATAACAATGCTCTTTCAAAGAATAGAGTTGATGGAGTGTATGATTTTTTAGTTCAAAAAGGATTTAGAAAAGAGGTATTAGAGACGAAATACTTTGGAGAATTTGTTCCTGTGGCTACGAATGAAAATGAATTTGGAAAAGGAAAAAATCGAAGAGTAGAAATGCTCGTTTTATTAAAAAAGAAAAAAAGGAAAATCATTCACATCAACAAAACTAACCCTCCAAAAAACCGAGAAACAATCAAACCAAAGGAAGAAAAAATTGAAGAGGTAAAACCTGAAAACAATTGTAATCGAGATACCATTATTGAGTTGGGTAAAGGAGTTCAAGCTGCAATAAATATTTGCACCTATGAAAAAATTAAAGACTGTATTATGATAGAAATTCATAATGATATCGATGCCTTGGTTGCCGATGGAATTACCACCTATGATACTCAAGGTACTCCTTTAAATTCTTGCGGAATGGCATCTGTCAATGTAAAAAAAGGTTGTGATCCTTGTTTTGCAACTCCAATAAAAATTAGGTTTCCTATCCTTGAAAATTGCCAAAATGAACTGATATCAAATCCATCATCTTATGATTTTAGCAATGGCCGATGGCGACTAAATAGATCCAACAGAATAAAAAAAAGAACAATCAAAAAAATTCGATATTATGAAATGGAGTTTACCTGCTCAGGACGTCAAAATTGTGATAAACCTTCGTGTCCAGAGCCGATTAAAATAAAATTTAAAAATAATCGAAAACGAAAATTCATTTCTGTTAACATTGTAAATATTTGTAGTAATGGAAATTTCCCTTTAGTTATAAATAAGCGTGGTCGAGCCAAAGGTGACATTTCTAAAATCAATAAAGATTATTACCTTTTTGCTCAAATAATCAACAAAAGTGGCGATACCATTCAAATCAAAGAACCATTAATTTATTCCCCTTCCATTAAAATTTTAGAAGAAAAATGTTTTTGCAAAAAACAACCATTTTTCAGTTTAACACATTTTCCTTTGACGAGAAATTCGA
Organism: uncultured Saprospiraceae bacterium; assembly: GCA_905480595.1. Classification (GTDB taxonomy): domain Bacteria; phylum Bacteroidota; class Bacteroidia; order Chitinophagales; family Saprospiraceae; genus CAJQQY01. The sequence continues at coordinate 21,268 of CAJQQY010000468.1, forward strand.
ATGCTTCATTTTCTCCCAATGAGGTTCAAGGACAATTTTCTAACAATATATTTACAGGAGCATCTTTTACTTCTCTAGAATTTATTTTGGCAGATTATCCTTTATATAATGGATTTTCATATCAATTAGGTGGAGGAATTTATCGAAATTATTCTGAGGGAGATTTAATTTTAGAAGATCAAATTTTAGACTTAAAAAATGGAATTCAACAGATTGGTCTAAATGGTCATGGAGCTATAAATTCTCCTTTCTTTTTTGATGGATTTTCATCAACTTTTTTTACTCAATTAGGATTCGGGACAAATTTTGCAAATTTAAGGACCAATGAAAATTATGAAATTTTAGATCAGAAAAAAATGAATGGTTGGGGAATGACTTCAAATTTTGGATTAACAATAGATAGTCCTAGACTTTGGAAAAGATTTAAAGTTAGTCTTGGCGGAACTTATAACATTACATTAACAAACTTGGCAAAATTCAAAACCTTCCAATTTATTTTAGCAGAACCAGAGATAACACATAAAATAAAATTCAATTCAAACTCAAATACGGTGTTGGCAACGCTGAGATTAAAATATTATCTAAATAAACTCTAATTTTTTTTACAAAAACTGCTCATATCTGAAATTATTTTTCATTTACTTTTGTATTTATATTTTAACAAAATAAAATCCAACTTCCATGCAAGAATATTTCGATACCAACAAAAAACTCTGGGATATTAAAACTGATTTCCATAAAGAATCTGAATTTTATGATTTAGAAAACTTTAAAACTGGAAAAAATCCCTTGAATAAAATTGAACTGGATGCACTCGGTGATGTGTCCGGAAAGTCATTGTTACATTTGCAATGCCATTTTGGCCAAGACAGTTTACAATGGGCTCGAATGGGCGCTAAAGTGACTGGAGTTGACTTCTCTTCAAAAGCAATTGAATTGGCACAAAACCTAAATACTGAATTAGGTCTTGATGCAAAATTTGTAGAAAGTAATGTCTTAGAATTAGATCAAAATTTAGAAGGAAAATTCGACATCGTATTCACCTCCTATGGAACTGTTGGCTGGCTTCCTGATTTAGAAAAATGGGCTAAAGTAATTAGTCATTTTTTAAAGCCTGGCGGCACTTTTTTTATTGCCGATTTTCATCCCGTACTATTAATGTTTGATTGGGACAAAAAAGAATTATCATACCCATATTTCAATACTGGAGAACCGTTTACCGAGGTCGAAGAAGGTACTTATGCAGATCGAGATGCACCTATCCAGTTAAAAGAATATTTTTGGCTTCATGGACTTTCTGATATTATTCGGCCATTAATGGCAAACGGCATGCAACTTACTGACTTTCAGGAGTTTGCAGAAAGTCCTTACAACTGTTTTCCAAACATGACACCTCTTGAAAATGGGATGTATTATTATGGAAAAAGGGAGTTAAAAATTCCTCACGTTTATGCGATTAAGATGAAAAAAGTTTAGGAGAAAATCGTACTCACAAGATGACTTCGAGTCACCTTGTGAGTAAATCTAGACCCTAAATTTCAAATCTAAAAGGCACCGTAATTTTAATTTCTTCAACATTTTCTCCGCCAAATTCTTTGTACAGTTTCGGAAAATTCTCCAAAGCTTTTATCGCTGCTCTATCGCATCCTGCACCTACAGATTTTACCACTTTTAAATCTTTTATTTTACCATCAAAAGTGAATTGCAAAAGAACAGTTCCTTCTACTCCAAATTGGTAAGCTAACTCTGGGAATTCCACTTCACTTTGCATTTTTTCAAGCACCAATTTTTCCACCTTTCGGAATTTATTTTCTTCCACCTCAACTAGTGAAATATCATTTTTAACTGAAGTATAAGAATCAATTTTAGCATCATTATTTGCCAAGGCAAATGAGCTTTGAGCTTGAATAGAAATTATCGTAAAGAAGCTTAATGTGAATAATAAGAATGACTTTTTCATAATGAATTTATTTTTAGATTGTAGTTATTTGATAATTTACTCCTTCAAGGTATAAGCAGAATAATCAGAAGGAAACCAAAAACAGATGAACTGTTGATTTTAGAAACTGAATTGCAGAAAGCATAAGCGGAAGATTAAAATCAGACAGATATTTTGTATTCTTGCGTTGAATTCGATAAACCAAAACAGTTAATTTATGTTTCTGATATATCGAATTAACTCAAAATAATTTTCTAAAAAATTACAACTCAAAAAAAGTACAACATGGATAATAATGGTTGGATCACCGCAAAAGAATATGTAGACATCACTTATCGAAAGAAAAATGGTGTTGCTAGAATCGCATTTAATCGTCCTGAAGTAAGAAATGCATTTCGCCCTAAAACAGTTTCTGAACTTTTTGAAGCATTTATTGATGCTCGTGAAGATCAATCAATTGGAGTAGTTTTACTTTCTGCGGAAGGACCTTCTCCAAAAGATGGGGTTTATTCTTTTTGCTCTGGAGGTGATCAAAGAGTGCGAGATAAAACTGGTTACCGAGGAGAGGATGGAATTAATCGACTCAATATTTTAGAGGTGCAACGTCAGATCCGATTCATGAATAAAGCTGTAATCGCAGTAGTTCCTGGTTGGGCAGTTGGTGGTGGTCATAGTTTGCATGTCGTTTGTGATTTGACTTTAGCAAGTAAAGAACATGCTATTTTCAAACAAACTGATGCAGATGTTGCAAGTTATGATGCAGGTTATGGATCAGCATATTTAGCTCGACAAGTCGGACAAAAAAGAGCAAGAGAGATTTTCTTTTTAGGTAGAAATTACTCTGCTGATGAAGCAGTTGCGATGGGAATGGCGAATGCTTCGATTCCTCATGATGAACTTGAAGAGACGGCTTACCAATGGGCACAAGAAATCTTAGCGAAAAGTCCAATGGCTATAAAGATGTTGAAATTTGCCTTCAATATGATTGACGATGGATTGGTAGGACAACAACTTTTTGCAGGTGAAGCAACTCGATTAGGTTACATGACTGAAGAAGCGGAAGAAGGAAGAAATGCATTTTTGGAAAAACGAAAACCAAACTTTGATAAGTTTCCAAAGTTTCCATAATTAAGTAATTAGAGAAAGAAAAGACCTTCCAGATTTTAAAAATCTGGAAGGTCAAATTAATTTAACGTGATATTTTTTAGTAAAAGAATATAACCACTCCCAAAGAAATTAATGTCAACAAAATTCCAATCGTAAAAATATTATACGCTTGCCGAACAAATGACATTTTCTCTCCAAGTCTTTTACCTATGTAATAAAGATCCTGAGCTAAATGTGCTTTCAAGTCCTTAGGATCATTCAATGAAGATTTGATAAAACTAAAGTATTCTTCCGCTTCCATTTGGTAAAAGTTACCAAAAAAGAAAGGACTAGATTCTTCATCCGGATCTTTACTTGACCTCATTTGATCAAAATTTGATGGTTTCAAAACTGCTGCTGCCAAGTATATTGTGATAAAACATGTAATTGCTAAAATCATTAATGGAACAATAAACATTTTTTCAAAGACAACATCAATGTTAGCAATAACTATAGGAATCAATGCTGCAATAATTATTGCATTAACACTTAATAATACATTTGCTTTGTTATCTGCAATAGCAGTTAAATCAATATTATTACGCTGAGTTGTTCGAATAATATTAATTGTCTGTTTTGATATTCCACTTCCTTTTTTCTTCTTTTTCTTTTTTACTTCTTTTACTACAAGTCCTTCTGGTTGAATTTCTATCATATGCGTTTTTTTTTCGAGTATTTTAAATAAGCGTTTCTATATGTTTATTCCCCGAGTGTTGGGACTTTATTTTTTTGCAATGGTAACCTAAAAGTTTCCGACTCAAAATAAAATGAGTTAATAAATCTAATCATTTCTCTTCGATTTCTACCTTTTAAAGTTTCACAATCTTTAATAGTTTGGATTAATAGTGGTTTTTTCAAATAAAAAATCTCCATTTCTTTCGTTAAATCTTCTGTATGATTTTCAAAACCTAAGAATACACGATCAGTTTGATTGGCTATTCCTAGTTCAGGATTCAACTTAACATATGGTGCATTTACAATTCCTGAAAAATCAAAATCGTACGGAACCGCAATAAATTTCTCATCTTGTAAAAAGATTTTTACATTATGATTTCTATTTAATGACCAATCAGGATTTGCAATCATATATTGAAAAACAGACATCAATTTTATTTGATCTTGTTTAAATTTATTTTGATTAGCATTAAATTGTTTTTCAATTTTCGAAGCATCAATCCTAGCTCTTAACTGAGCAGTATCTTCTATCACAAAACCATATTCCGTTCTCACATTTCCAGTTTGATTATCGATATAATTGATCTTCAAAAACTGAACTCTAAAACTTTCCTCTGTGATCTGATTATATAATTTGTAAGCCAAATATTCTCTCAAAAGAAGTTGTTTTGAATCTTTCGAATCCTCCATACATTCATTTACTAATTTCAAATCATTGAATTTAGCAAGGCCAGCATCAAATAAATCATCCTTGGAAAAATGTAACTTCAATGGAGCCAAATTATCACATCGTGTTCTTCTAAATTTTCCACGTAGTGCGACTTTAATGTTCCATGTTTGTGCCACTCCACTTTTATCATTGAAAGAAAGAACTGCTTTATGCTTCTCTTGGTTTTTTCGATTTCCAAAAACTTCTTCCATATTTAAATTCAAATCAATCTCTAACATCTCTTGGAAAGAAAATTGGTCAAATATACTATTATTCACTCCAGGAGTTGAATTTGCCAAAGAAATATTTGCCACCAATACAAGGGCAAAAATTTGAATAATCTGTTGTAATACTTTCATGTCTCTCCTTTTTTATTTTCTAGGAAATATGTTCTTTTAAAATGGGTATTAAATACGAACACAAAAATGAGCATTAAACAAAAGTTTCAAAAGGTTAAACAACGTACATGTATGGTTAAAATGGGACAAAATTAAAAAAAACTTAAAAAAGAGGAGTATTTGGTAGAAAGGCAAAAAAACAGTCAAATAAGTACTCATTAGATTTTTATCAAAATAAAACCCATGATAAAAGACAATAACAAGAACAAACAACTAAAACACTTGAATTGTTTATCGATTTACAAAATAAAAATAAAAAAGCTAAAACTCACCCCTTCCTTTTCGCTATGGTTATTTTGGGAAAAACAATCAATAAAATTTTAACCTTAACTAGTTCTAAATTAACCTAAAATCAATATTTCTTCCTAAAATCAATTGGAGTTAATTCCGTATATTTTTTAAAGTATTTTACAAAATTGGTGGGATCCTCAAAACCAGTTTTGTAACTGATTTCTTTGATACTAAGTGAAGTATTCATCAGGAATCTTTTTATCTCTAAAATCAAAGAATCATTGATGTAAGTTTTGACAGGTTTGTTCATCAATTCTTGAGTGATTCGATTTAACTTTTTTGTGGACATACCCATTTCATTAGCATAGAATTGAACTTGACGAGAATTGAAAAGATGCTTATTCAGCAAGTTTTGAAATTGATTAAATTCAATTTGATATTTTGAAATAGATAACGTGGATTGATTCTTTTTTCTAACTCGCTCAGAAATTCCTAGAAATATTTTCAAAGAGGATTGAATAATTTCTTCAGTTAGATTATCATCTGGAGCATCGTATTCTTTTTTAATTCGATAGACCAAACTTTTAAAAATATTCATTTGCTCCTCCTCTAAATTTATCACAGGAGAATATAAATGATAATTGTAAAGACTTAGTTCTTGCATCAAATGAGAACTTAGACTTCCGCGTTCAATAAAATTTTCGGTAAAGAGTAAAAAGTAAGCTTCCCGTGCATCATTACTTTGAAAGGCCTGAACTTGGTCTTTAGCGATGAAGATTATACTTCCCTTTTTGTAGTCATAACTTTTAAAGTCTACAAAATGTTTTCCTTCTCCTTCGAGAATAAAAAGGATCGCATAAAAACGAATTCGATGTGGCCGAAAAGGATCATGTGTCGTAGGTAGATTACTGTCTAGAATTTCTTTATTAGAAACAATGGCAAATTCAAAAGCCTTATTATGTAGATTTGGTAAATCAACACCAGGTATATGTTTTTCGACTTTCAAAAATTTGCTTTTTTATTAAAGATATTATTTGGTAGAAAATTGAATAGTACCCAAGCTTTCCACTTCCACTTTTATAGTCTGATCTTTTTCTAAAAAAACTGCAGAAGTTGCCGCGCCAGCCATGATGTAACTTCCAGTTGGAATAACTTGACCATATTGAGCACAAAGCCTTGAAGCTGCTATAACAGACTCCCATGGGTCACCTAAAATCGCTTTCGAAGAACCAGACTGAACTACTTCCCCATTAATGATTAAGTCCATTTTTAAATCTCCAATTGGAGTATCTATACTATGCCATTTGCCAATTACAAAACCTGCAGAAGAACAATTATCAGCAATCACATCCTCCAAAGAAAATTTAAAATTTTGATATCTAGAATCAATTATTTCAATTGCTCCAGCAAGTCCAGAAATGTATTCTTTTATATCATCCCTCGAAATCTCTTGAGTAATTTCTTTTTTTACTAAAAAACAAATTTCAGGTTCTGCACGTGGATGAATAAATTTTTCTACCAATACATTTGCATTTCTACCAACCAACATCTTATCCGTCAATCTTCCCCAGATCATATCATGAACGCCCATCTGAACCATCTTAGCTTTACTGGTAAAGCCTAGTTTTACTCCCACTAGTTTTTCGCCTCTTTGGTATCGTCTAGCAATTGAATAAGCTTGAATTTCGTACGCCTCCTTTTCTGAAAATTCATTTTCCAAACTTAATTGAGGAATAGGTTTTGCATTTAATGCAGCTTCGTCAATAATTTTGGCTAGGTCTTTTGTACTCATTTTATTTTATTTAAATATATTATTTACTAATGTTTATCGCCTTGATTATTCGTTATTTCTGAAATAGATGGTGCCTTCCATCGTTCAGAACCAATCGGTTGTCCTTCAGCTTTTTTAATGGCAATTCCAGTTTTCTGTTTATCTAAAATCATAGCAACCGTCATAATCAAACTCGTACCAATGATTATAAAAAGTAAAATTCCAGAGTTAAATGCTTCTACTTTGGCTGCTTCTGGAATTTTATAAAACAATAAAATTGTAATCAATCCACGTGGAGCAATATAAAGTTGTGGGTTGATATCTTCACCAATTGAAGGTCGTAATATTAAATATCGAATAATGTAAATGGAAGCGATAATTAATCCACTTATAATAGCAACTGTCAAACTATTCAAAGACAATAAATTAATTGATAATCCAAAAATCACGAAGAAAAAAGTTCGAACGACAAAGGCCGTTTCCATGGTAATAACATGTAATCCTTCATAAATATGATTGGCTTTTTCTAATTGCAACCAGCGACCTAATGGTCCTTTAAAGAACAGTTTCATGTTTGCGATGATCAATCCAAAAATTAAAATTACAATCAAAGCAGAAAGATGCATTTCTTTTCCTACTCCATATAAAAGAAGCAAAACTGCAATCAACAAAAATAACTTGGTATGGCTTCGAATATTTTGAAAAATAAGAATGATTAAATAGCTCGCAATAAAAGAAACAACAATTGTCAATAATACATTTCCTCCATAGCCAACCAATCCACCACCATGATCACCTGCATCTCCTAATTGACCTGTCAAATAGTAAAAAACAATAATTCCTAAAATATCTGAAAATGTACTTTCATAAATGTGAAATTCTTTTTTAATTGGATTCAATGCCGTTACACTTGGGATAATAATTGCACTTGATAAAATTGATAAAGGCGTTGCATAAATCCAAGCCTTTTCCATTGTCATACCATCAGAAGCATAGAAGTAATATAAAATCTCTGCAGCAACATATATTGAAGCTAACAATCCAACCAATGCAATTGCCATAGCCTTGGCTATAGGGATATATTTTTCTCTTTTTAATTCTAACTCCAAGGCCGCTTCCAAAACAATCATAATCAACCCCACCGTTCCAAGTAAGCCTAAAATTGGTTTGAGTGTCGCTTGTTCAATTTTTACAAACAGTTGGCAAAATACTCCAAAAGCAATAAGCATTAATACAGATGGAATATTAGTTTTTCTAGACATCTCACCAAAGAAAAAAGAAATTATAATGATTGCAGATACTGCAATCAAAATCATTTCGGTACTTAAATTAGACAAGTCCATATTTATATTTTTATAAAATTTCTTTTTGTAAATGTTTTGTTATAAAATCACCTTGCAAGTAAAATTTCGCTCTCGGATCATCTTAACCAAATCTTGCAAATGATTTTCTTCTTTCACTTCTACCCTGACCAAAAAGGTTTTTGTTTCATCATTTATATATTCAACTTGAGGCCGAAATCTCAAATCCAAATAAGGTGCAGTCGCAAATAAATCCTCTAAAAATGTAAGGTAATCCTTTTTCGTTCCTAGGTCTTTTGGTTGAATTTCTAATTCATAAAACCCACCTACTTCTTCACCTGACAACAAGGTGTATCCATTGGAAATTAAGTTTGAGTAATTAACAAACTGAACACCCCTCTGTGTTCTCAATTTTAAACCTAGTCGTCCCATCTTAAATATAACTCCCTGACTATCAAGAGTTTTTAATCGTTTACCATCTTCTATTGACTGATCAAACTGAACGATTCTTCCACTAAAATAATTTCTTACATGATTAAATCCAGCAGTCAAAATCACCAAAACTAAAATGCCATGATATATGGGGTTTATCAAAATAAATGCACCACCCAAAATCAATAATGCAACTGCTTCAAAAACCAAAAGTGAATGCTTAATGATACTTTTTATTCCGCTTTGAAATTTTCCTAAAAAATTATATTTAATTAATAATCGATTAAAGAAATGAAGTAAAAAATACAATCCAAAAAAGAATAATGTCGTCCAGAAAAATCTCCACCAAGTAAATAATTTTATTTCTTTGGTTTCTTTAGTGACGACGGTTTTGGGTTGTGCTTCTTTTTGTTGAACATTAATAATGGCAACATTCACTTTTCCGCTATCGCCTTGAGAATAAAATGATGTTAGCTGATTCAATATCTCATATTTGGTAGAATCATCAGATATTACAACGTCTAGCACCGCAGTATCCTTTGGCAAATGTTGTTCCTCTTCATGCTGAGCAAAACTCAACATGAAAAAACTACAGATCAAAAAGACAGTTCCTAATATTTTTTTCATATTAATAAAATACTCAAAATCTAATTAGTAAAATTTTAAATAATTTTTCTCCTCCAACATTTTTCCAACTTCATTAACTACTAGTTCATTGACTTCTAACCAGCCATCAAGGTGTCGAGTCAAAATACCTATACTAATCAATCTTTGAATGATAAATTTGAATTTTGTTTGAAATGGAGAACCAAATAGTTTTAGTAATCGATACTCATTTGTCCTTTTCTCCATCATCAAAGCCGAAAGAATTATCGCCGCATCTGGATTTAAAAAATCAGGCAATGCATAATTTGTAGGTAATCGATGAGTAACTTTTTCTTCATTTAAGCTATGAATGGAATGCGACCATCTTGAAAGCGACTCACCAATATTTCCTTCCGTAAAACGGAAAATTCCTTCCGTCATCTTTTGAAATTCCTGTGGCGAAAGTTCTTCGTTATTTTTATTGACCAAAATTTTATGTGTAGCTCCATGTCGAATCAAAATAGCTTCTTTGATTTCAACAGCACTCATTTTATCTAAGTTAATATTTGCCTGAAATACTTTTTCAATATCATGAGTGATGTCCAAATGTGCCGCTGTCCAATTCCCCATTGAAACCAAGAAAAACATTCTTCCTCCATGATTATCAATTGCTTTGGAAAGTGCGCGTACATTTTGTCCTAGGAGAATATTTGGATCACACCATTTTTCCAAATCATCAATCCAAATTAAGGATTGGTCATTGACAGAATACTTTTGAATAAAGTCAATTGCCGCTCCAAGGTCATAAGATGTTTCTAATACTCGACCTCCTATTTTCAACGTTGCATTAGGAATAAGACGAATTGATTTTTGCGGAAAATGCTGAGTGGACACAAATTCACCAAACAGCGTTTTTCCAGAAAATCTTTGACCACTTAAAATCACCGCTCCACGATAACCTATTCTCCATTGATCTACTATATTTTTAAAACGCTCTGTTTCTATTTGTCTTCCTACCCAAAACGATTTTCCCATATATCCTTTTGTCAAAAAGATATTAGAATATTGTTGATTATCGGAAAATGCTTCTTTGCTTTGCACATACCTTACGATCTTTTCAGAAATGCTTAAAGCATCTTCTTTTTCAACAGTCGTTTTAAATTTTTGGAAAAGATTGACCTGCTTTTTAAACCAAATCCTTGTATTCTTGATCCAAGGATTTTGAGTCAGTCGATATTGGTTAATGGTGGTTTGTAAAGGAACTGGAAGAAAACTTTTTTCAGTATTATAAATCTTGCTAATTTGAAATTCATTAGACAACCTTTCCTGAATAGTATTGGTTAATTCCATTAAATCACTTTCCCAAGAGTTGGTCTTTTGTAAAAAAGAATCTAAAGGATAGCAAAATTTCTCTTGATTAAATCTAGGTTCTAACTCTTCTCGAGATACATTATCCTTTTTTAATTCATTGGAAAAAAGCATAGCACGATTCCGAACATTCATCAATGCCATTTTAAAACTATTGATAACCTGATCGTTAACTTCCCAAAACTCATAAATCAAAGGAATAGCTTCTGAATCTAACCAAAGTTTAGAATTATTTTGCAAATTCAATTCACGGAAAAGCAACATTCCACCTTTTGTTTCGATAGGAATCTGAGTACTCTCAACTAATCCAGCCAATTTTTTTTCCATTGAAATATTTAATAATCCCATATGAAGATTCGTTTCTAGCTTGGATTCCATCTGTTCTAAAAGAGTAGATAATTTGCCTGGTTTATCTTTTACATTTTCCTCAACTAATTCAATTGCCTCCTTTGCCAATACTCTAAATTGATCAATTTCGGCTTGACTTGTGGCAATATTTTGTTGAACTAATTCTTCAATACTTTTAAAAATTTTGGTAGAATTAAGCAAAATTTGATTTTGCTCACGCAATTTTTTGCATTGCTCATTGATCGTTTCAATTTGCTTCCTATAAGTTGTCCAAGGATTTTGGATCTTCTTCCAATCAGCCATTTTAGCCTTTAGCTCTTTTGGTTTTTGAGCTATTGAACTTGTTTCTTTCTCTAAAAAATCCTTTAAATGAACAACCCCATTTTGAACTACACTTTTAGATTTAGCCCACAATTGTTCTAAGTTTTCATTAGAAATTTTCTGATTAGATTCTAAAACAAGTGCTTTTTGATATTGAAAAATTACATCTCGCCACAAAATCAAAAATGATTTGGCTTCATCAATCCAAGTGTATTGAATAATATAACTCGGCAATAATTCTGTTGGAGTCAATGAATCTTCATCCATTCCAATTCTAACAAATTCACCTAATTCTAAAATATGATGAGTGATTTTTGAAGCACCATTGACCAAGGCTTCCAAGTGATCAGACTTGTCCTTTTCATTCCACACTTGATTCACCGTAGAATCTAAAGTTGTGTCAAAAATATTAAGAAGAGATTTTAGACTTTGTTTTTTGATAGTATCTATCATTTAATTGAAAGGTGCTATTAACTGGATAAATATTATCTAGTTAAAAGGCTTTTATTAAAAAATGTTTTATTTTTTCTTAAAAATCTAAAGACTGATTATCCAAGAAAAGTCACATAGTACGAGTTTTTATCAAAAAATGAAAATCTATTCTTCAAGATGATTTTCACTCATTACAAAGGCTAAATTTAATCATTGTTTTTGTTTTTATTCAAATAAAGGGTAGGAACTTTATCGGTCAGCCAAACTCCGTTTTCTGATTTAAAAAATTGGAATCCTTTCTCAAACATTTCCATTGCTCGAACTTCTAGGATTATTAGTTTTCCATGTCGTTGTCCAACATTGGCTGCCGTACTTTTATCAGCACTCAAATGAACATGATGTCGATCTCTTTTTTCTAGTCCTGTTTTCATTATACTATCTACAAATCGTGTTGCAGTTCCATGATATAAGATTTCAGGTGGTTGAATAGGTTCGAAACCTAAGTTGATATCTAAGGAATGTCCTTGATTTGCTCTAATCTTATTATTAACTTCATCGATGGCAAATCTCTTCTTGGAATTATTCTCAACTATAAAATAAAGGTCTTCTCGATTTAATTGTCTTCCGTTGCCATTCATTTTTTTGATTAATAGATCAATATCAATCCACCCATTCTCATCCAAATCAATTCCAATCGTTTCAGGCTTGTGTCTTAAAATCAGACTTAAAAATTTACTGTGCTTTATTACTTTGTTGTTATTCATTGTTTTGTTTTTTAAAATAAAATATAGTTCAATAAAAGCATTTTTGGAAAAAAGAGTTCCATTCAATTCAAAATCCCTTTATTTTCAATGCTTTCCCCTCGCTAAATAAAAATTTTTAATTATTATATGTAATAATTTATTTTTTGGCACACAACTTGTAATGACAATAAGTGTAAGTTTTGGTTAAAAAATTGTAAGATTCGTTTCCTAAGCTCGGCTTCAAAAGCCGAGCTTTATTTTTTTGTACCTACCTAATTTTCTTCCAACCATTTATTTTCCCAATTCCGTCTTTACACATATACATTGCATTTGATATTTACTAACAAGTTAAGCTGCAACAAACATCCTGCAAAAAGCGTTTTATTTCGTAGTATTACATTTCAAAATACCACCTTATGAATTTAAAAACTTGGACAATTTTAGCACTTACACTTTCCATGATTTTTGGGTGTAAATTCACTCAGAAAATTACCGATGGAAAAATGGCTTTTGAAAGAAAACAATATTCTGTAGCTGTTGAAATGCTCAACAAAGAGTATAAAAAAGCAGACAGTCGTGTCGAAAAAGGAAAAATCGCATTTCTTTTGGCGGAATCCTACAAAAAAATTAATAAAAATTCCTCTGCTATTTCATGGTACAAAACTGCCTACGACAATCAATATGGAGTTGATGCCTTGAAAGAGTATTCCTATGCTTTGAAAAAAAGTGAGCAATATGAAGAGGCTATGGCTTCCTTCAAAGAATTAGGATTAGAGATAGGTAGTCCTTACGAATATCGAAAAGAAATTACCGCCTGTAAAATTGCATTAGACTGGCAAAAACAAGGAGGAATGACTGGGTATGAAATTGAACAAGCTTCTTTTAATAGTTCTTCTGCTGAATATGCTCCTACTCCTTATTTAGATAATCAAATTGTATTTACTTCTGATCGAAGTACTGCAAAAGGTGATGATATTTACAATTGGACAGGAGGAAAATTTTCAGATTTATTTATTGCCAACACTACTTCTAATACCGTTGAGTCTTTTTCAAGTATAATTAATACCCCTAACAATGAAGGGACAATTGCATTCGATAAAGACTATACAGAAATGTATTTTTCTAGATGTTATGACTCTGAAGATGTAGATTATTTTTGCAAATTAATGCATAGTTCAAAGGAAGGGGATAGTTGGACAGAACCTGTTGTTTTATCATTTGTGGAACCCAACGTGAATTATGGCCACCCTACCCTTTCTTCTGATGGAGCAAGTTTATATTTCTCAGCAGATCATCCTGATGCTTGGGGAGGATACGATATTTTTATTTCGGAACGAACACCAGATGGATGGGATACACCTAGACCTTTGAGTAGAACAATTAATTCTGATAAAGATGAAAAATTTCCATTTATGCATAATGACACATTGTATTATGCTTCAGATGGACATACTGGAATGGGAGGATTAGATATTTTTCGATCTGTAAAAACTAGTGATAATGCTTGGTCACCAATCATCAATTTAAAAGCTCCAATTAATTCTGGATGGGATGATTTCGGTTATGTCGTTGATCCTAATTTTAAACCTTCTGGAGATATTCTACATGAGGGTTATTTTACATCTTCCCGTGTTGATGGGAAAGGTAGCGATGATATTTATCGATTTGTAAAAAAAGTACCACCTCCGCCACCACCAAAACCTGTAGTAGAAAATCCAGAACCAATTGTTCATAAATTAATTTTAGATGGTTATGTTTTGGAAAAGATCTATCAATTTGCAGATAATCCAAATAGTAAAGTTTTAGGTAGAAAACCATTATTAGATTCCAAAGTGGAAATCAATGTAAATGGAAAAAAACGAACAGTCACAGTTGATGACGAAGGAAAGTTCACATTAGAATTAGATGAAAATACTGATTATGATTTCTTTGGAAGTCATGAAGGTTACTTTAATAATTCAACCAAGTTTAGTTCAAAAGGAATTGGAAAAGACGATAACAATCCAGTTCAAAAATTTGAAGTAGAAATTGTTTTGGATAAAATATTCAAAAACAAAGAAATCACCTTGGATAATATTTATTACGATTTCGATCAATGGAATATTCGAAGAGATGCTGAGCCAACTTTGAATGAGTTAGCCAATACACTTTTGCAAAATCCTAATATCAGAATCCAAATGGCTTCACATACTGATTGTCGAGGAAAGACTAATTACAACCAAACTCTTTCGCAAAGACGTGCTCAATCGGCGGTTGATTACTTAATTACAAAAGGAGTTGAATCGGATAGGTTACAAGCAAAAGGATTTGGGAAAAGTGCTCCAGCAGTTGATTGTTTGTGTTCTAGATGTTCGGAAGAAGAACATCAAGCGAATCGTCGAACGACGTTTAGTGTGATTGATTAAATATGAAGTGATCTTTTAACTCTTAAAAAAACAATCCCGAATTTCCAATTTGAAAATTCGGGATTGCTTTTTTTATTTTGCAGCTTTATTTGCTTTTGCTAACGGGTCATATTTCACATATATATGAATCCAAATAGATCTAGATATTCTAAATATCCAAAAGTAGAAAATTGCACACATTATTATTAATAAAGCAAAAGAAGCATTGACACTCATCCCTGCAATCAAAATTCCACCTCCAACAAAGAATAAGCAAAACCAAGCCGTCCAAATGTATGAAACAAACATTGCCCCAAACCAAAATCCTGGTTCTGGAGAAAAACTTTGATTACAAACTTCACACTTATCAGGCATCTCTGTAGGTCTAGAGTAGGAAAAAGTATGAGTATAAAACAAATCCCCTTCTCTGCATTTTGGGCATTTCAGCTTTAAAATACTTGAAAACAATCCACGTTCTTTTTCTTGTTTTTCCATTTGTAAAATTACTTTTTATGGTTAGACAAATATCAATATTTTTTGGGAACTCCCTTATGATTTTTATCACAAAAATAATAAAACATCAATTTATATTTATTCCACCTTATTTAAAACAAAAAAAAGCGCCGAAATTTTCATTTCGACGCCATGACGCAAA
>CAJQQY010000469.1 GCA_905480595.1 uncultured Saprospiraceae bacterium
GGAAAAACTCCTGCGGTAAATGGAAATTCTCCAGGTACATTTTCTTGCAAAACCCATTTCAAAATCTCCCCCCAATCTTTAAATCTTGGCAACGAAACTCTAGGGATTTTCAAATGCGAAAGTGAAGTCGTAAATGTCGGAACTCTAATTTCTCGATTACGAACTTTGTACATAAATTCATCAGCTGCATAGGCTGATTTTTTCGCTTCCCAACCATCGAGTATTTTTTTGCATCGTCCATCCAAATCCAATTCTAATTCCGAATAAGATTTTTTCAAACCTTCTAAAACCGCTTCTCGACTTTCAATGCCTTCTTGTTTTTCAATAATTGAAATGGAATTTTTAATGCCAAATAACTTTCTTGCTACCTCACATTGTTTTTCTACCCAACGATCATACTGTCGATTATTTTCAGAAATTTCAGAAAGGTATCGAGTTCGATTTGGAGGAATAATGTAGATTTTCTCACTCAGACCATCCTCTAAGTTAATATTGGGTTTTAGATTCGCACCCGTTTTTTCAACAATCGTATCCATCAATTTTCTATACAAAACATTTGTCCCTGGATCATTGAATTGTGAAGCAATCGTTCCAAAAACTGGCATTTCGCTCGGAGGTGTCTCCCACATTTGATGATTGCGTTGAAATTGTTTTTTCACGTCACGCAAGGCATCTTGTGCTCCTCTTTTATCAAATTTATTAATCGCAATTATGTCGGCAAAATCCAACATGTCAATTTTTTCCAACTGAGTCGCTGCACCATATTCAGGCGTCATCACGTACATTGCCACATCTGAATGATCGACAATTTCAGTATCCGATTGACCAATTCCAGAAGTTTCCAAAATGATCAAATCGAAATTCGCTCCTTTCAAAATATCAACTGCAGATTGTACATGCTTCGACAATGCTAAATTCGATTGACGAGTCGCCAAGGAACGCATATAAACTCGACCTTGATTAATTGCATTCATTCGAATCCGATCCCCTAACAATGCTCCTCCGGTTTTTCTTTTCGATGGATCAACGGAAACTATCGCAATTGTTTTATCCTCAAAATCCATCAAATATCTCCGAACTAATTCATCTACCAAACTAGATTTCCCTGCTCCCCCAGTTCCTGTAATTCCTAAAACTGGAATCGTCTTCGTTTCATTTTCCTGATTAATTTGAGCTAACCACTCTTTATTTTCTTCTGGAAAATTCTCCACCGCTGAGATCATTCGAGCAATTGCATGTGGATCTTTTTCTGCAAACTTCTTCACTTCTCCATTCAAATTAATTCCAACTGGAAAATCACACCCCTCCAACATTTCATTAATCATTCCTTGCAACCCCATTCTTCGCCCATCATCTGGCGAATAAATATGCGTAATTCCATACTCATGCAGCATAGCAATTTCAGTTGGCAAAATGGTTCCACCTCCACCTCCATAAATCTTCACATGTCCAGCACCTCGCTCTTGGAGCAAGTCATACATATATTTAAAAAATTCATTGTGACCACCTTGATAAGATGTTAATGCAATTCCCTGCACATCTTCTTGAATCGCAGTATTGACAATTTCTTGGACAGATCGGTTGTGTCCGAGGTGAATAATTTCAGCGCCGCTGCTCTGCAAAATTCGACGCATGATATTGATAGCAGCATCATGTCCATCAAATAACGAACCTGCTGTAACAATTCGGATTTTATTCTTAGGTTGGTACGGAGTTATTTTTTCCATAAATATATTTGGTTATTAATCCTTTCTTAAACTAACGTTTCAAAAGGACTCTGGTTCAAAATGTACGTGGCGTAAAATTACGCTTTTTTGCTTTTGAAACGGCTAGAAATTCATGGAAATAGTTTCCGATTGTCTAAAAAATAATCTTAGTCAAAACCTATTTTCAAAGTATCTTTAGATCAATTAATTTATTCCTGATAGTACAAAGTTGGTTTTTCTATGATATTCCACATTTGTAGAACTTGACTATTCGTCTCTGTAAACTCTGGATCCTTTACTTTTATCCAAGTCATAATCAAACAATCATTATCCAGCTTAATGACACTTTCCGAGGAATTTGAAATTTTTTCCAAGGCATCTCTTTCACATTTATTATTTTCAAAATCAGGTGAATCCACCATCATGAAATTAAAACTTATCACAACTAACCCGAGCACATACCATTTTTTATACCTAGGCAAGAGATGTCGAATTAAATAAAATGAAGTCATCCCATATGTATAGAATAATAATAGTGTAATCGGCAAAAATGTATCTCTCCTGATTATATTTGGTCGATACTCTCTATATCCACCTAGCGGCAAAAGCAAAATATAGATGATCGCAAAAACACTTAAATATTGAAGAAAAAGAAAAATCCTTTTGCGTTCAGTTGACGCCGATTGTTTTCTCATCAAATAGATGTTAATCAAAATCATCATAATTAAAATTGGAAAACCTAACTTCTGAGTTAGCATATTAAAAATCCCCATTGGTACTTTTTGATATCTTTCAATTATTGAAATTGAGAGGTTAACTCCTTCTAAGGTATTTAAACCAATGTAAAACGAATAAATTGAGAAAAAACTAAAGAGTAAAAAAAAGAAGAATGTTTGTTTTCCTATTTTTTCAAAAAAAAAATTACCCATTTTAAGAAGAGACTTCTCCTCTTCCGTTTTAAAGATTTTCCAAACCTGAACGCTAAAAAATATTGCGATTGATAATAATACCATTGGCGGAATGAGAGGTCCATTGAGGGATAAATAAATTGTCAACAAACCCAAAATTATTTTTCTCCACCAACTTAATTTCACATCAACCTTAAAATATAACTTCTTATAAAATGGTAAAAAAAAGACTAAAAAAAGACTAAGTGGAAAAGCGTAAAATAAAGTATATGTGGTAGCCTTATCTATTACTCCCATATATTGATAATAACCTGAATTTTGAAAAAGAGGAGTTAATAGTACTGCAACGATTAGAAAAGACTTATCCGTTAACTTATTTTTATTGGTAATAAAAATGGAAAGCAATGCTATCAAAAAAAATTGTATAAAAGTTTTAATTATTGCAGATGCTAAATAAACACTATCAATTGGAGAAAAAATATTTTGCAATAAATGTGGAATATTTCTAAAATACTGAGTTGTAAACCAATGAGCGAAATAACGATTAGGCGAAGCATACGATTTATTTTCTATTAAAACACTCAGAGCAAATGGGTCTTCCATCAACGGCTGATATTGTTCCGAAGGTAGAATAATATTAGGCAAATCTCCATCTAATGCTACATGGAAATGTTGACAAAAAGAATAGGCAATATCCAAGCATAAAAATAATAACAATAAAAAATGCCAATTCTTTTTTAACATAAAAAAATCAATTTTATGATTATCCAAAAACCACTTTTTCAAACTCACTCAACATCATCGCTGTTGCTCCCCAAACTACTTTTCCTTCGAAATCAAAATAAGGGACATTTTTTAAAACTATATTTTTTCCACCTTTGATATCTCTCGTTTTTTTGTTTTCCATTTTACTTAACTCTGCAATTGGAATTTCTAAAATATTATCAACCTCTGAAGGTTGTGGAACAAACTCAGGTGATTTTTCCAAAAATCCGACAAACGGATGTACTAAAAAATTACTCACCGGAATGTACAATTCCGTCAATCGACCTAGTACAGTTATTTCATCCCTTGGAATTCCAACTTCTTCTTCTGCTTCTCGCAATGCACCTGCCACAAGTGAATCATCGTCATCTTCTAATCTTCCGCCGGGGAAACTAATTTGACCGCTGTGGCGATCTTTTTCGTGAGGCATTCTTTGAATTAAAGTAAAATGCCAATCGTCATTTTTTGGAAATAATAATACTAATACACAAGCGACAATAGCATCATCAGGCGCACCTTTGTAATGTTGTCGAAGAGCAGGTGCCATATTGAGTTGAGCAATTCTGCCAGGAAGTGTTTGTTCTAATTTTTTTCGAATATTATCTATCATAATTATATTATGTGGAGGTCTGCTTTAGCTGACCTAAAAAAATGAGCATAGCGAATTTAGAAATACAGTTTTCAATTAACATGGCTTTGATTATCTTTTCGAAAAATTCGCTTTGTTCATTTTTCAGGTCAGCTAAAGCAGACCGCTACGTTATAAGATACCCTTTACCAAGTCAAATGGCCTCTTCACCAAGTCTCAATTCTTTTTCCGAGTTTTTTATTTGAAATTTGATTCTATGATTTAAAACGACTCAAAGAGTCGTTCTACATTTAACCTAAAATTTAAAATTATGTTGACTGAAAAATTCTATTATTTAATCCTTGTGGGAATCTTATTTCCCTTTTCTATTTTTTCACAAGAAACAGAAAAAGAAATAAATGCTTCCATCGAAGAAGTAAGAATTCATTTGCAAGGCGCAGAAATTATTCGAACCGATCAAGTGACCCTTCCTAGAGGAAAACACAAATTAATTTTTACAGGACTTTCTCCAAAAATGAATCCATCAAGTATTCAAATTTCGACGGAAGGTGGCGATGTTAATATGTTGTCTACGACTAGTCGAATTAATTTTTTAAAAGAAAAAGAAGAATCAAATCCTGCGATAGCAATTTTGCAAGATTCCCTTTTATTGATAGCTGATGAAATGCAATTTTTAGTTGATCAAGAAGGTGCGATTGCGCAAGAGAAAAGCTTATTGGAAAAAAACAAACAGCTTTCAGGAAAAGAAAAGTCTGTGGACTTCGAACAACTCAAAGCAACTGCTGCATATTATCGAG
>CAJQQY010000470.1 GCA_905480595.1 uncultured Saprospiraceae bacterium
GTGACCCTTCCAAGAGGAAAACACAAATTAATTTTTACAGGGCTTTC
This sequence comes from uncultured Saprospiraceae bacterium, assembly GCA_905480595.1. GTDB lineage: Bacteria > Bacteroidota > Bacteroidia > Chitinophagales > Saprospiraceae > CAJQQY01. The sequence goes on from CAJQQY010000470.1 coordinate 48, forward strand.
TCCAAAAATGAATCCATCAAGTATTCAAATTTCGACCGAAGGTGGCGATGTAAATATGTTGTCTACCACAAGTCGAATTAACTTTTTAAAAGAAAAAGAAGAATCAAATCCTGCGATAGCAATTTTACAAGATTCCCTTTTATTAATAGCTGATAAGATGCAATTTTTAGTCGATCAAGAGGGTGCGATTGCTCAAGAGAAAAGCTTATTAGAAAAAAACAAACAGCTTTCAGGAAAAGAAAAGTCTGTGGACTTCGAACAACTCAAAGCAACTGCTGCATATTATCGAGAACGTTTTTTGGCAATCAATACCGAGTCATCAAAAATCAGAAAGGATCGGGCTGAACTTCAAAAACAACAACGAAAAATTCAACAACAACTTAATGAGTTTAATGCAGGAAAACGCCCAACTTCTGAGATTTATCTTGCTCTAAATTGTGAACAAAGTGTCACGACTACCTTTCGAGTTCGTTACGTAGTTCGAGATGCAGGTTGGTCTCCAATTTATGATTTGACTGTCAAAAACTTAACGGAATCTATCAAAATTAAATATCGTGCGCTCGCATTTAACGATACTGGAATTGATTGGGATGATGTCAAAGTGGTACTTTCTACAGCTGATGTCAATCAAAGTGCAACACTTCCGATTTTGAATCCTTGGTTTATCAAAGAAAATGTCCCACAGGTTTATGCCTACAATCAAGGTCGTCTAAATAATATTCAAAATAGCAATGTTTACATCCAACAAGAGAAGGATAAAAGCATGAAAAAATTTGAATCACAAAATCAACTAGGTGCTCCAGGAGGCAATGTTCGATTCGAAGAAATTGAAATTTCAGAGTTGAGCTCTGATTTTGAAATAGATCAACCCTACTCGATTCCTTCTGATCGAAAACCATATTCGATTATGGTTTCTGAAAATGAACTACCTGCCAATTACGAGCACTATAGCGTTCCAAAAATGGATAAAGATGCCTTCTTGCTTGGACAAGTTGTGGGTTGGGAAGATTTAGATTTAATGCCTGGCCCAATGAATATTTATTATGATAAAAGTTTTATTGGAATGGCTCAGTTGGATACTCGAAACTTGAGTGACACTTTAAATCTTTCACTTGGTAGAGATCCAAAAGTTTTGGTCAAAAGAACAAAATTGAAAGAGTTAACCAAGAAGCAATTCATGCAAGGCAAGAAAAAAATGACGGCTGCTTACAGGATTACAATTAAAAATAATCGAAACAGAGCAATTGATTTTGAATTGCTTGATCAAATTCCAATTTCGAAATTAAAAGAAATTGATGTCGATGTGAAAAATATTTCAGGGGCTCAATATTATGAAAATACTGGAAAGTTAAAATGGGATTTTAAACTTCAACCTGGCGAATCAAAAACTGTTGAGTTTAGTTTTTCCATCACTTATCCGAAGGGCAAAGAGATCAAAATTGATAAAGGTAGGAAGGTGGTGACGCCGAGGTATTATTGATTTTTTTGAATATCGAATATCCAGCAAGGATCGTCAAACTTCTTAATTGGATATTCAAAAAAAAGCGGTGATTTTCAAAAATGAAAATCACCGCTTTTTAAATTAACGGTTAACCGTTAAAAATCTATTTCTTATTCGAAATTTCTAAGTATTTCTTTAAAGCCATTGTCATGGAAGGCGTATCTGGAGCAGGTGCAGGAATATTGATCGTTAAACCTTTTTCTACAACTGCTTTTTGAGTAGCATTTCCATAAATCGCCATTCGAGTATTCTTCTGTTTGAAATCTGGGAAATTTTCATACAAAGAATTTATTCCCAAAGGACTGAAAAACACCAAAACATCATAAGTTACATTTTCCAAATCTGACAAATCTGCACTTACCGTTCGGTACATCATGGCATCTTGGAATTCAATTTCATGCTTTTCCAAAAAATCCACAACATGTCTTGCACCTAAATTTGAACAAGGCAAAAGGAATTTTTCATTATCCTTATGCTTCATAAATGAAGGTTTCAGGTCTTGAATTAATCGTTTACCCGCAAAAACTTTTCGCTTACGATAAACAATAAATTTCTGCAAATAATTTGCAATTGCCTCAGACAAACAAAAGTACTTAGTGTCTTGTGGCATTTTAATTCGCATCTCTTCACACATTCGAAAGAAATGATCAACTGCTCCTTTAGCTGTAAAAATAATTGCTGTGAACTCGTCCGGACGGATTCGAGTTTTTCGGAATTCTTTTTCAGTTACGGGTTCAACCTGGATGAATTGGCGCCAATCTATTTGTAGGCCATATTTCTCTTCCAATTCATAATAAGGTGATCGTTCAGGCTTAGGCTGTGAAATCAAAATACTTTTGATTTTACGAAACGATTCCTCTTTTCCTTTACTATTTGATGACATTCAAAAATGTTTTTGTATTAAGAAAATGTCCTCTTTTTTTGAAAAAAGAGATTAAGTCATCCCTTAAAAAACTTATTGAATTCCTGCCCCACTCATTGCTAATTTCCACAAAATCAAAACAGGCGCTATTTCGACGGCACAAAGGTAAATAAAAAAATGAAACTTATTACGATTTAAGAACTTAGAAGCAATAGATAATCCTCGAATACTGCGAAAAAAGTACATAATTCCGATAATTATGAAGGATAGATAGATTATAGTAGAGATAATTTGAGGTGGAGCATAGGCAATTGTGACATTTGCCACAAATAATATGATGCTCAAAATAATTCCAAAAATCGTAATTGTCATGCTATAAATGCTAGTTTCTTTCTGAATTGGAAAAACCCATCCAAGAAACTTAATGACAAAATGTTTGAGAAAAAACAATCCAGTTGCAATTCCCATAGTCATCATTAATAAGGAAGTATTTGAAATCTCAGGAGTTAAATTATAATACCTCAAAAGCAGATAAATATAAACGCCTAAATTGAATAGAAATAAGGAATATAATACATAATATGGAACATATGCCACCGTTCCTTTTTCACGATGAAGCATCCGCAACACATTTTCATTGGTAAATGCCTGATAAGCTCTAACTAGTTGAGCCCGGTAAATACTCATACTTACTGCTAAAAAAATCAACATCGCTAAAGTCAATGAAAATCGAAAATTTTTATCCTCTGGAGCAGCCGCTTCCGTAATTTTCTTTTTTGAATTGGTTGATATCTTTGGTTTAACAGCTGGTGATTTTGCTTTTTTAGGAGTACGAATTACATTGAAAGGATTATCATTAGCCACATCAGCCTCTGAAGGTTCTCCAATGATATCACTATCAGAACCTACCACTTTTGCTTTTTTATCAGCACGATGTTGTAATTCGAAGGGATTAGTTCCACTTTGCCCTATCATTTGGCTACTCCAAAGCAAAAGGAATAGCAGCCCCACAATATTTATTTTTTGGATAAAACTCATATTAGTTGCAAAGTTAATTTTTCATTTGATTATTTTAAATATTTACTATTTCTCTTTTTCGATTTTGATTGTGTTTTTTTCTTGTTAATGTGTTGTTAAGCATTTTACATTCTGATAAATAAGCAAGAAATTTGAACACAAAGAAAAAAACGAACGGCAACTACTTTCCAAAAAAATCGTTTTATTTTAAAAGTAATTTCTTTTAACCAATTTCCATGTCAAACAAAATCATCATTGGAGTAGTCACTTTAGGAGCCTTAGCCATCATTGGGGTGATTAGTATTCAAAGTTATTGGGTTCTTAAAACATGGGATATCAAGAGTAAAGAATTCAATCAAAGTGTCAGAATTGCCCTTCGAAAAACTACTGAAAAATTAGCCGAAACGGATCAATTTGAATTGCCTTCCAAAGAATTAGTTACCCAAATTTCATCGAATTATTATGTTGTGAATACTGAAGCAAGTATTGATGCAGGTAATTTAGAACATTTTTTACGACAAGAATTGGAAGCTCTTTCACTCCATGAGGATTTCGAATATGGTATTTATGATTGCTCCAGCCAGGAGATGGTTTATGGGAATTATTGCGACTTTGACAATCTAAATATCGAACCCGTAAAAGAGACAAGACGATTGCCTGAAGTAGATAAATTCACTTATTATTTCGGAGTCACTTTTCCCAATCGCGACAGTCACTTGATGGGTGAAATGCGATTGTCTATTTTATTTTCAGCGATTTCATTGATTACGATTTTGTTTTTTATTTATGCTTTGACAGTAATCTTGAAACAAAGGCGATTATCGCAAATGCAAAAAGATTTTATCAATAATATGACGCATGAATTCAAAACGCCAATTTCGACTATTAAAATTTCATCCAATGTTTTTTTAAAAAATGAAAATATCCAAAAAGATGATCGACTACTTCGCTATGCTAATATTATTAACGATCAAAATAATCGCCTCAATAATCAAGTAGAAAAAGTGTTACAGATTGCTCGATTGGAAGGAGATACATTTGAATTAAAAAAAGAGGATATAAATGTAAATGAATTGTTAGAAAAAATAATTAAAAGTGAAGAATTAAGAATTTCAGAACTTGGTGGAATTATAACAATAAACTTACAAAGTAAAAAACCAATTATCGAAGCGGATAAATTACATCTAACAAATATCATTCATAATCTACTAGACAACGCTATCAAGTATTGCAAAGACGCGCCAGAAATAAAAATTGAAACAAAAGATGTTGGCAATAAAATCGAACTTCGCATAGCTGATAAAGGTATCGGAATCAAAAAGGAATTCATGCCTCAAATTTTTCAAAAATTCTACCGAGTACCTACCGGCGATGTTCATAATATCAAAGGTTTTGGTTTAGGTTTATTCTATGTGAAAAATATTTGTAAAACACATGGCTGGAAAATTGAAGCGAAAAGTGAAGAAGGAAAAGGAACGGAATTTAAAATATTATTTCAAAAAGTTGACTCTTAATTAAAAATAGCAAGACAATGAAAGCACACTTGTTTTATGTTGAAGATGATGAAAGCTTGAGTTTCGTAACTCGGGACAATTTAGAATTGGAGGGTTATAAAGTTACTTATTGCGAGAATGGACGGAAGGCAATTGATACTTTAAAAACAGAGGAATTTGACTTGTGCATCTTGGATGTGATGTTGCCAGATGTTGATGGCTTTACGATTGCGGAGGAAATTCGGAAAAAAAATAAACAAGTGCCCATTCTATTTTTGACAGCCAAATCTTTGAAGGAAGATCGAATTCGAGGCTTGCGATTAGGAGCAGATGATTATATCACTAAACCTTTTAGTATTGAAGAATTGATTTTAAAAATTGAGATTTTCCTCAAGCGAAGTCAAATTGTTGTCCGAGAAAATGACCACCTTTTCCAAATTGGAAATTTCGCTTTTGACCATAAAAATTTACAACTCAATAAAGATGAAATTAAACGTCAGTTGACTCAAAAAGAAGCTGACTTGCTCAAATATTTTATTGAAAATAAAAATGAAGTGCTGAAACGTTCTGATATTTTAGAAACGCTTTGGGGAGAAGATGATTATTTCTTAGGCCGAAGTTTGGATGTTTTTATTTCTCGCTTGCGAAAATATTTGAAGGAAGATGAGACGCTGAAAATTGAGAATATTCATGGAGTGGGTTTTCGTTTTATGACGGCTAGCTCTTGATTTTTTGAATATCCAATATCAAACAAGAAATAATCAATATCGAACGTCAGAAAACCGAAACTTCTTTTGCAAAATTGGACATTGGACATTGGACATTCATTAGCGCAGCGTTAGATATTGGATATTCCTCTTATTCCTCAATCACATGTGTTACCTCCTCCAAATTCCAATCAATCACCAATCCTCCTGCAAGACTTTCTGCGATTTCTTTTCCATACAAATGTTCACATAAATAAAGTGCCGCTTCAAAAGATTTTGCCCCTCCAGCTGAAGTGATAAATTTTCCATCATGCACAAATAAAACTTTCTCGTCATCAATTTTATCATATACTTTTAGTTGCGGAAACATTTCTTTGTACTTTGGGATATCGCTTGGAAAAGTCGTCGAAGCTACCCCATCTAACAAACCTGCTTTGGCTAAAACAAATGCTCCATCACAATGTGAAGTTACAAATTGGGCTTCCTCTCCCACCCTTTTTACAAAATCAATCATTGCTTTATTTTCCAAATCTGAATCCAAATGATGCTTTGCACTTGGCACCACCAAAATATCAAACTTGGGCATTTCATCTTTCAAATAATTATAATCAGGTAAGAGTCGAATGCCTTCAAAAGTCAAAACAGGATCATGTGTGTCTGCTACCAAAAAAACATTCATCTGCTTAATATTTTTTCTAAAAATGGTGTGTTGGAAAATATCCCACGGTGCAGTCAATTCAGTATTATAAACTCCATCCATAATTAGAAAAGCAACATTGTACCGATCTGGAACTACCTTTGGAGAAGGCAAAGGAACCGAAATTTCATTTTTAGAAATATCTTGTTGGGTAGTTGATTCTGGAGTATCGCAATTTTGAAAAAAGAGAAAAGTAAATGCTAGGAAGAAATATTTCATGATTTATTTTTTTGCAAATCTAAACATTTTCTTCCTGTACCGTAGTAGGACTTCCCCAAGTCCTGTAATCATAGTTTTTACAAGACTTGGGAAAATCCTGCTATGTGTCGAGATCATTTAAACCATATTTCTCGATAATTCGAATCAAATTTTTCGCTAAGCTTTTATCTTCTGAAAAATTTCTTTTTGCTAATCCTTTCGCCCAACCTCGATAATCTGTTGCACCTAACTCAGTCAAATCTGAAAAATTTCCAGAAGTAATATATTGACTGTGATTACGAAAACTCATCCAAGCTGATTCATAAATCCGATAACAAACTCCTTCCGAACTTCCCGTTCCTCCATCCCAATCACCATCACATGGAATCGAAAAATGATTATTATAATCTGTCGATAAATCATTTTGTCCACCTTGACTATGTAGCAATGCATTGGCCAAAATTATGGAGGCTGGAATTTGAAATTTCTCTTGTTCACTTTTTGCCACATGAGCAAAACGCTCGAGATAAGCTTCTTTAATTGCTTGATCCACAGCATCCAATTTTCCCAAAAAATCTTTACCTTTTTCCCCCTTCTTAAATGGTGAAGAGAAAATATTAAACAAAGAAGTTCCTTTCTTCGTCTCCTTCGCAACCTCTTGTTTCTCAAGTAATTTTTCAGTTAACTTACTCTCTTGTTTTTTTCGAGGAGTTGAGATTTTTTGAGTAGGTGCTTCATAATTCTGTGGACGTTCTTTTTCCACTTTCATAGGTGCATTAAGATTAAAATTTAGACTTAAATCTTTGCGAATAAATACAAATGCTAGCACTACGAAAAGCACCATTGTAAACCAATTTATCCCAAATGGATTTTTTATTTTTTTAGGGGAGGGTTGACTGACCATAACTATTTCTTTTTGGATAAAAATTCTAAGTTTCTTTTTTTGATAAATCAAATTTAAAACAAAATGTTTTTAAAAACAACATTTATTTAAGATTCTTAAAACATTTTGTTTCCAAATGTATCGTGAATAATATTTATACGTTTTCTCAAAAACACACAAAACATTCATAATCAAAACCTTACAGGTATTAAAATATTACATTTGAAATATAGTTAATCCATTTTTTCCAAAAAAAAATCTCGTACCTTTTTTAAAAGGTTCGAGATTTATAGTTTTTCTTTTAAATTATACTCTCTAAAACTATTGTCCATTCATTTCTGCAGCCGCTTGATTCAAGGAAGGATCGCTCGGCGAAATGCTCAAACCATAGTTGATGTACTTTGTTGCAGTCAATGGATCTCCCATTTTTTTATAGAAATGCTCGTACCCAATTTTATAACTAAAAGCTGTTAATTCTTTTGTCCAGTAATTACTATTTTTAAAATAATCAAGATAGAGATCAATAGATGCATTTGATTTTCGAACTTTAATAATTTCCTCAAAAGTCTGAAGAAGTGGTTCAATTTTACTATCCAATTTATAAATATCAGTCGATACTTTTACTTTCATTTTTATGCCTGAACCATAATCTGGATAAATTTCCAAAGCTCGATCAACATATGATTTCACTTCTAGCAATAGTGCTTTTTTCTTTTCGGTATCAGTTTCTCTTTGTGCAAATTTTTTAAATAAGGCAGTACCCATAAAAAGATTCGCTCGAGCACTATTCGGTGAATTTTGAATGGCCGAAACATTCAAGGTGTAGCCATCTTTCCAATCTGCAGTTCGAGTAACTGTTTTGGCAAAATAACCTAAAACTAAAACCCCCAATAATCCCAAATTGATGACAGGCGATGGTAATTTTCGAGAAATCAAATATCCTAAAATGATACAAAATCCAACCGAAGAGAAAAACACAAATCGATCATTCATAAATGTTCCAACAGGAACAACTAAATTTGAAACCGCAAAAAGAGGAATTAGAAAAAAGAAAATCCCATAAGCTGGAATACTTTTTTTCCGCAAACCTAAAACAGCAAAAACTCCCATTCCTGCATACAATAAAAAGGAAAGAATTGAACTAATATTTCCCCAACTCATAATTGGAATGTGATATGGATAATAATCATGCGTAAGTGGATGAGGAACTAACAATAGTTTTACGTAAAGTCCTAAAGTGTAAAATTTAGTTGCCAATGCTTCTGCCCCTGACATTTCAACAAAAGGATTATTCATCAAATCTGTGGAAACTCCTCCAGCACTCAAATTAAACATATTATCTCCTCCAATCGCTTCATTTCTCATGTATAAAAATATCAAACTCGCCACCGCCAAAGGGGCAATCGAAATGGCATTTTTCCGAAAAGAACTTTTGGTGAAAAAATAAGTGGTCAAAGGAATCAAAGCAATAAAAGTTAGTACATGTTCCTTTGCTAAAAGTCCGAATAAAAAAATCACTCCTGACAAAACTAAATGAATTGGTTTTTCAGTCGCAATATATTTTAAGGTGAAAAACATAGTGGCAAGTGCTCCTGTCAAGGCTAAAATTTCATCTCGACCTTTGACATTCGCGATTGCTTCCACATGAATTGGATGTAAAACAAAAAGCAACGTTGAAACGAATGCCAAGGTCAAATACCACTTCGATTGAACTACTGGAAAAAGTACCGACAACAATCGAAATAATAACAAGACCAATAAACCATATAAAAGAACATTGATCATATGACTTATTCCTGAATTAGAATAGGCAGCATGATAAAGAAATTGTTCTCTGTTTTGATTGATTTCACTTTCTGAAAAATGAGCGGTGAGTGCGGTGAGAAAACTTTCCTCTGTTGGAAAAACGATTTCGTAAATCGTCCCATCTGAAGAAATTCTATCAATCTTTTTTGCGAAAGCTGGATTCTTTTTAAACTCTTTGGTCCAGAAGCTTTCAATCTTATAACTATGGTTTCCAAAAAACTCATGCTCCACCGCAAATGTGGCAATTGAAAGTGGTCGATATCTGCTCCCAGGAAGCAGATTAACCTGCTCCCCAAAATAACCAACCATACTTTCCGTTCCAAAAATTTCGGAAATCCCACTAAAGCCTTTTTTGACTAAAGCATTTTCATGATAAACAATTTTATCATCTAAAACATAATCGAAAGATTTTGTTTGTATATATAACCCTATGGAAAGTACAAATAGAATTAATGCAGGAATTACATTTTTTTTCCAAAACCCATCTTCGATAATCAGGTCTGGAATATTTGATTTTTTCGCTTTCGGTTGAGTTGAAGCGAATTGCTTTTTTGATGATTTTTTTTTTGCCATAAGATTGTTAAATTAAAAACTCGTCCAAGATGATTATTTATATATGTTTTTACAAAAAAATAAGGGATAGGTTTCTAAAAGATAAATGTAATTCCAAAATATTAAATACGACTAAAGCAACCATTCGACAAAAAATGCACCACTTAGATTAGTGTTCATTCATCCAATTCGTTAATTTTAATAAATCAAAAATAATTTAATGTATCGTCAACTCCTCATTTTCCTAATTTTTTCCATTCTTTCTTTGGGAGAAATAAATGCACAACCTGAGCCATGTATTGATCCTCCCATGATGACTTCGTTATGTGACGATGCTTGTATCATTTGTGATATTGATGGTTTTGAAGGAAGGCATGATGGTTCTACTCCAGGTACAGGTCCGCCAGATTTTTGTACTATTATTCAACATAATATCCGTTGGATTGGATTTATTGCAGGAAGTGTAGATTTAGAAATCAATTTAGCGGTATCAAATTGTGTACAAGGACCGGGTTTAGAAATAGGAATTTATGAAGGTATTAATTGTGAAAATTATCAGCAAGTTTCGCAATGCTGGGGAGCACAAACTGCGGTAGCAGAAGGGACTAGTAAGAATTTTTCGAATACAGTTCCACTTGTGATTGGTCAATATTATTATTTAGTGATGGATGGGGCATTTGGAGATAATTGCGATTGGAAATTCACAGTTATTTCAGGCTCGACTCAAGTTGCACCGCTGACCACTTCTGGGAATATTTCTGGCGATCAAACAGTTTGTCCTGATTTACCATTTTTATATAGTGTAAATGCACCATCAGGGGCAACGGAATTTGACTGGACAGTCAATGGCTCAACTATTAATACAGTTGCTGACTTTATCGAATACACTTTTCCTAATGATGGAAATTATACTATTTGTGTCACCGCTAAAAATGCGTGTGATGAGGCACCACCAACGTGCACTATCGTTCAGGTTAACTCTGTTCCAGATACTGAAATTATTGATATTCTTTGTGAAGGAGATTCTTTTCTTGTGGCGAATACGGTTATTTACGAAGGTGGATTTTATCAATTTGATTTACTAAATATTGATGGTTGTGATAGTTTGGTGATTGTTGAATTGACGGAAGTCGTCACGCCTGTTTTGGATATTGATGTGGATATTTGTGATGGTGATACTTTATCGATTGGAAATACCCCTTTTACACAAACTGGTATTTATCAAGAAGTGTTGACTTCCGTTTTTGGCTGTGATAGTATTGTCAATTTAGATTTATTTACCATCGTTTGTAATATTACAAGCGATGATTCTTTTACACCTCCGATTTGTTTTGGAGAGAGTTCGGGAAGTATAGATTTTAATGTGGTAAATGGAACGCCACCTTTTACTTACACCTGGATGGAATTGAATAATACACTTTCAGGCTCAGGAAATATCACTTCAGCAGGCGAAGTTGTTACGATTAATGATTTGCCAAAGGGAACTTACTTGATTACCATTTTAGATAATTTTGGAAATAGTGATATTATTATTTCAGAGGTGACTGAGCCGAGTAGAATAAGTGTGGATGGTGTTGCTTCTGAATTTAATGGTTTTAATGTTTCATGTGAAGATAGTGATGATGGGAGTTTGCAAATTTTCGCTTCGGGAGGAGTTCCGAATTACTCTTACGCTTGGGCTTCGAATCAAACTACAGACATAATTAATAATTTGACAAGTGGGTTTTACACCGTTACGGTTACTGACAATTCAGCTTGTTCGATTGTTGTAGTTTTTGAAATGACTGCGCCACCTCCTTTGTCTTTGTCCGCTGAATTTAGCAATCCAATTTGCGATGGGCCAACGACTGGTTTTGTAAATGTGATTCAAAGTAGTGGTGGAATTTCACCATACACTTATAGTTTGGATGGAAATGACTTTACGGATGACTTACTTTTTGAAAATTTGACAGAAGGAACTTACGAGTTGGAAATGATGGATGCGAATGGTTGTATTTTTTCGGTAACTGAAACTTTAATTGCTCCACAGATTCCAGAAATTGATTTAGGTGAAAATATCGAAATCAATTTAGGCGAAACTTATACTTTCCAAACTGCTTTTAATAATGTCAACTTGCAAGAAATCGTTTGGACTCCTACTGATGGATTTGATTGTGAGGATTGTTTGGCGCCTACCTTTCTGCCTTTGAATTCTGAAAATTACACTTTGTTTGTTTCCTCGGAAGATGATTGTCCAGCAATAGATTCGATTACCATTACTGTCAGTAAATTTCGTCAGTTTTTCGCTCCAAATGCCTTCTCTCCAAATTTCGATGGATACAACGATTATTTCACTTTGTATGGCGGAATAGAGGTTGAATTGATAAAAAAACTAACCGTATTCAATCGTTGGGGGGCAGTTGTTTTTGAAGGAAATGATTTGGAATCGGGAATAGATACGCAGGGCTGGAATGGGACTTTTAATGGAAAAACGGTTAACCCTGATGTTTATATTTGGATTGCTGAGATTCAATTCTTAGATGGGGAGGTGATTTCGTATTCAGGAGATTTGACTGTTACGAAATAATTTTTTTGAATATCTAATGTCGAGTGTTCGATATTACCTCCCGACTCCTTTTCGAAAAAAACATAAAATAATTTCCAAAAAGTTTAGACCTTGTGGTTCGATTTCAAAATCACAAAAATCTAAAAACCATGCGTTTCAGTTTATTCATCCTATTTGGAATATTTTTAAGTAATTCTCTTTCTGCCCAACTCAATCTTAAAGTCGGTTATCAATATTCCGCAACTGATCCCACAGTTAACAATAAAATCATCGATCAGATCAATTCTAACAATAGCTCTTTTGAAGATTACAATGAAATGGAATCCATAAAATCATTTAATGGAATTAATTTTGGAACTCGATATCGAGCAGGGTATGTGGGAATTAACCTTGATTGGACGCCAAAATTTCAAAAGGTTGAATTCGATGGATTCAATCCGGCAACCAACTCAAATGAGTTTCGAGAACTTTTTTATCGATACAATACTTATTCCTTAGGACTCGAATTTTTTATAAAAAAGTTTTCCTTTGGAGCTAGTTATGATTGGAACAGAATGAGAATTCAATCTGAAAATACTGCGCGAACCGACCGACATATAATATTTAAATCAAATAGCACAAGCAGCCATTTCTATATTAGTTACAATGTTTATGGAAATGAATATTTGACCATTGGTATACAACCTTATGTACAAATTCCTTGGACTAAATTCGATTTGACCAATTTAGAAAATGATTTAAATACTGGAGTAAATTTGGATAGCTACGAAGATGAGTTTATGACCTATGGATTTAGAATAGTCTTACAAAATGGATATTATGAGAAGGAATAATTTTTTGGGATAAAACTTCTTAAAAACAGAAAAGCAGCTCATCCGGATTGGTGAACTGCTTTAGAGTTTTTTTGTCAACATAATTGGGAATTGCTAGCAGCCTTACTGATTCTAACTTTTCCTAATTAACATAGGATTAAATTTTGACAACTTAGATTTTCGAAGAGCGAACCTAGTGTTTACTCTTTTACCGAATTTCTAACTTAAGAACGATATTATAACATCGTTTGCTGCCTTCAAGTTCAGTTTTTTTTACATTTTTCGCAAGTTTTTTTATCTTTTTTAATAAAAAAATAACATTTCTTCTACTTGAGGCAAAAAAGAAAGCCTCTACATAAAAATATAGAGGCTTTTCCCAACTAAACTGTTCCAAAAATTCTTAGTCGTCCACCTTTTTCTTAATAAAAAGACTTAGACGAATCTACATTTATAAAAATAGATTGTTCAATATTTCATTGAATCCAAAAGATTGAATGATCTCTTTATTATGAAAAGATATCCAAGTCTTCTTTTTTAAAATCTGTTTTTTGAGTTAGGGTTTTGCCAGAAGCATTAGGCTTAATAAATCGTGTGAAGGTAGATTAGCCATATTTCGGCTAATAAGGATTTAATAGATGATAGGTGTAAAAATGCTATTCACAAAGATAACCTATACATTCTATGCTTAAATACCCTCTTGATGGTATTTTTTATATCATAGAAGTTTCTAGATGTATGAAATATTCCAAATCAAAAAATGCTCCTGTTAAATTAAAATTGAGTTTTTTGATTTTGATTCCTATTTTTTCATGCGGATTTGATGCGGACTGGTTCTTGGAATTCGTTTAATGACTCCGCGAGCTTCTAAATCAAGTTTAACCGTCACGACGTACCAGATAACTCTCCCATCAAATGTTGGTTGCAAATCTCTTTCAAGTTGATCTGATAAATCTTGATAAGTGGTTTCTCCTACTTTATGAATTATTTGAAGCATTGCATCTTTGATGAGATTGTATTTAGTTAAGGATATATTTATTCCTTTTTTTCCAGCAGGATGGAGGGTGAGTATTTTTTCATCTTTTTTTGACATAGCTTAAATTTAATTTACTCACAAGATGACTTTGAGTCACCTTGTGAGTAGGGGGAAATTTTAAAAAGATTATTTCACATAATCAATCGTCAAATTACATAGGGTTCGTACGCCCAGCTTCATCGAGCTCTCATCAATATAAAAATCAGGTGTGTGATGCGAGGCAGCTTCAACAGGATCTTGCCCTTTCGGCATTCCACCTAAAAACAAAAATAGCCCAGGTACTTTTTGAGCATAAAAAGAAAAATCCTCTGCACCAGTTCGAGCATCAACCAATTTCACATTTTCCTTTCCAGCGACTTCTTGAACCGTTGGCAACATTTGACTTGTCAAATCAATATCATTATAGGTAATAGGATAACCGGTAAAAATTTCTACCTCTGCGACTGCCCCCGCACTTTCAGCAATCTTTGTTGCAGTCAATTTTATTTTTTCATGAATCATTTTTTGCATTTCCACATCCAATGTTCTGATTGTTCCTATTAATTCTACTTCTTCCGGAATGATATTATTTCGAACTCCACCTCGAATTAATCCAACACTAATTACAGCTCCTTCTTTGGTCAATTCAGTTTGACGACTGACGATCGTTTGCAAACCAGTTATGATTTGAGAAGAAACAACAATCGGATCTACGCCCGCCCACGGAGTTGAGCCATGCGTTTGTTTTCCTTTTACTTTTATTTCGAAGCGATCAGCTGCAGCCATTGTTCCTCCTGGTTTATAAGTTATTTTTCCAACTTCAGTTTTAGAATTAATGTGTAATCCAAAAATGACATCTACTTTTGGATTTTCCAACACACCTTCTTTCACCATCAGTTTAGCTCCACCTTCTTCACCTTTAGGTGCGCCCTCTTCCGCAGGTTGAAAAATAAAAACCACCGTTCCTTTTATATCTTTCTTTACCTTGGTCAAAACCTCAGCAGCTCCCATCAACATCGCTACATGTGTATCATGACCACAAGCATGCATCACTCCTACTTCCATATTATTATAAGTTGATTTGATTTTCGAAGCAAATGGAACATCCACTCTTTCTACCACAGGGAGGGCATCCATATCTGCGCGTAGGGCTACAGTTGGGCCAGGTTTTCCACCTTTTAAAATACCAACAACACCTGTATGTGCAATTCCTGTTTTCACTTCTAATCCTAAATCACGAAGATGTTTCTCTATTTTTTCTGCAGTCTTAAATTCACGATTCGAAAGTTCTGGGTTTTCGTGAAAATGCCTTCGCCACTCAATTACTTTGGGTTCAACTTGATTTGCTAAAGCATCTATTTTTTCTTTTAACTCCTTTTTCGTAAGGTCATCATTTATATGGTTAGGCATCTGAGTATAACCTACATTTAAAATCATTAGGCAAAAAAGGCAGGTAAAAACTTGTTTTTTGAATTGGTCCATTTTGTTATTTTTTTAGAAAATGTTAAAAGTTAATATTTAAGTAAAAATGTTACTTTAATTTTAGAAAAATAACATTTTTACTACTTTACTATATTTAGTTTCTTGTAAAATTAAAACTTATTTATAAAATTCCTATCATTTTCGTTTCTTAAAATTAAGAACATTTTTTTAAACCTAGTAAACATTAATTATAGCTATGCTTAACTCAGTCACTCTCAAAACATCAATAATTATTTTTGCTTTTTTACTCTTCTCCTCTTCTATTTTTTCTCAAGTTAAAAAAGAACCCAAATTTGGAAAAATCAGCCTCGAACAATTACAGAAAAAAGTGGATGATAAATTTCCTGATGCACATGCTGTAGTACTTTTTGATTATGGAAATGCGTTTTATCGTTTTGTTTCAAATGAAGGTTTGCAACTCAATACAGAACGTCATGTTGCTATTCAGTTTTTTGATGATACCGAATTTGACTTAGCAACTTTTGAAATCTATTTATACCATGGCAGGGGAAATACTGAAAAGCTTAGAAGTGTAAAAGGATATACTTACAATCTTGTAAATGGGAAATTTGATAGAGTGACACTTTCCAAGAAAGACATTATTAAAGAAAAAATCGATGACGATCTTGATGTCAAAATAATCACCATGCCTAGTCTTAAAAAAGGTTCTATCATTGAATTAAAATATAGTGTTGCTTCTGATTATTATTATTTAATAAATCCTTGGCACTTCCAAAAATTTATTCCAACTCGTTATAGTGAATATAATATAGAGGTTCCAGAATTCTTTACCCTTAATAAAAACATAAAGGGCTATGTTTCACCTTTTATAAAAGAAAGAAAAGAAACTAGGTTGGAGGATTTTAGGGCATTCACCGAAGGTTGGGTGATGATAAATTTGCCCGCTTTTGAGGAAGAGGATTATATGAGTTCATATAAAAACTATATTTCCAATATAGTTTTCGAATTAAAATCTATCCAAATTCCTTTTGGCCCGATAGAATATTATACACAGTCTTGGGAGGAAATCAGAAATGATTTGATGAAAGATAAATACTTCGGAGGTATTTTCAAAAAAGTCAGAGGATCTAAAATATCTGATATTGTAGCAAAATATGAGAGCGGAAGTGATGAAGAAAGAATGCTAGGTATTTATGAGCATATCAAAACAAATATGAAATGGGATGGGCAAACGAGTAAATATAGTAGTCATGGACTTGCCAAATCATTAAAAAATGGAAGTGGAAATTCTGGCGATATTAACCTCGCTTTAATCTCCACCTTGCGGAAAGCAGGATTCGAAGTTGACCCAGTCGTATTGAGTACTCGTGATAATGGTATGCTTCCTTTGACTTATCCATCTATTGACAATTTTAATTATGTAATAGCAGCAGTCAACCTTGATGGCAAAACTATTTACCTAGATGCGACAGATGATTTTTATCCTGCGGGTGTTTTACCTTTAAGATGCTTCAATGGGAGTGTGATTGTTATGAAGAAAAACAAAGTAGAACTCATTGAAGAATTAAAACCTATTACGAAATATAAATCAGTTACTCAAAATAAAGTGACAATGACTCCTGATGGAACATTAGAAGGAGTGGTAAAAAAAACGAAATCAGGTTATTCTGCTATTAAATTTAGAAAAGCATTTTCTCGAGCAGATAATGAAGATGCCTTCCTTAAAAACTTGCAAAACAACCAAGAAGGGTTGACTATCGCAAGTCATAAATTTGAAAACATTAATGATACTTACAAAAGTATAAAAGAAGAATATCAAGTGTCTTTTGATGATAAAACAGAAATGGTTGGCGACCTCATTTATTTAAATCCGATGATAAACAATGCTTACACAGAGAATCCTTTTAAGATGGAAAAGCGACAATATCCAGTTGATTATGCTATTCCTATTGAAGACGTTTATATGTACGAATTAAGTATCCCTGAAGGTTACACCGTAGAATCAATACCTGAAAGAATTTCATTTGGTTTACCAAATAAAGCTACTTCTTTTTCTTATAGTGCTAAACAGATCGGCGATATGGTGATCATCCTCAGTCAAGTAAAAATCACCAAAACTCTTTTTTTGGAAAATGAATATGGGGCGCTAAAAGAATTTTATAATTTGATTATAAAAAAACATACCGAGCAAATAGTTTTAAAAAAATCGTAATCTAAGTTCTTTAATTTTCGCACTTTCTATCAATTTGGAAGTGCGGAAATTCTTATGAAAAATATTCCAGTTATGAAAAAACACGTTATCCTCCTTCTTGTAAATGTAATGTTCTCAAACCTTTCTCTTTCTGCAGAAAACATTCATACACCATCGGGTGATAGTAATTATGCCATTGATAATATTCCAAAAGAATTATTGAAAAACGCTAATGCGGTGGTGAGAATGGATTATACTTCTTTTGAATTAAAGTCAAAAAAAAGTGCTATAGTTACTCGAAAATACGCCATTACTATTCTAAATAAAAACGCAGACAGTTACACTCAATTTAGAGAATACTATGATGATTTAGCCAAAATAAAATCCATCAAAGGAGTTATATATGATAAAAATGGAAAGGTGATTAAGAAGATAAAAAAGAAGGAAATAAATGATGTGAGTGCAGTTTCAACCGGCTCCTTAATTGATGATAGTCGAATGAAATATGTCCAAATACTTCAAAATAATTATCCTTTTACTGTTGAATTTGAGTTTAAGAAAGAATTTTCTGGAATACTTTCCTTACCTCGATGGATTCCTGCAAGTGGTTATAAAGTGGCTGTCGAACAATCGACTTATATCGCAAA
>CAJQQY010000471.1 GCA_905480595.1 uncultured Saprospiraceae bacterium
TCTTTATCATCATATTGTCCTAAATCTCTTGGTAATTTGAATAACTCAATCGCTTCTTCAAAAGTAACTGACTCCAAAGAAAGTCCACCTCGAAGGTTAGCATATTTTGGTTTTTCATCTTCTCCTAATTCATCAGGAGCACCAATTTGAGCAACTGGCCCAAAACGAGACATTCGGACTAAAAGTGTTTTTCCAGAGGCAGGATCTTTTCCTAAGATTCTTTCCCCAGTTGCACGTCAGCATGTTCCAATGTATGTTCAACTACTTCGTGGAAAGGATGATAAAACTCACCCAACATTTCCGTCCAATTTTTATCTCCTGCTGCAATAACATCAAATCGTCCTTCGATCTCTGCCGTAAAACTATAATTCATCACATCTTTAAAATGCTTATCCAAAAAGTCGATGACCAAAAGTCCTAAATCTGTTGCTACTAATCGTCCTTTATTCGAACCAGTATTTTCAGTTTGAACTTGTTTTTTGATGGCTCCATCTTTCAAAGTCAAAACATTATAATTCCGAGGAGTTCCTTCGCTATCGCCTTTAATTACATAACCTCTTGATGGTTCCATAATTCGACTAATGGTCGGTGCATAAGTTGACGGCCGACCGATACCTAATTCCTCTAATTTCTTCACTAATCCTGCTTCTGTAAATCTTGCAGGTGGACGAGTGAATCTTTCAGTCGCTCCCATTTCATTCAGTTCCAATTCTTGACCTAAAGTCAATGGAGGCAAAATTCCTTTTGCATCTTCATCATCATCTTCGTCATCATCTTTGGAAGCCAAATAAACTTTAAGGAATCCATCAAAAATTAATACTTCACCTTTCGCTTTGAAAGTAGCATCTCCGATTGTTGAAATGCCAATATCAACCGTTGTTTTTTCTAATTCAGCTTCAGTCATCTGAGATGCGACTGTTCTTTTCCAAATCAGATCATACAATTTTTGTTGATCGATATCTTTCGTTACGACTCTTTTATCTGCATAAGAAGGACGAATGGCTTCGTGAGCTTCTTGCGCATTTGATTTTTTATTTTTGTATTGTCGAGTGCTGAGATAATTAGCACCGTAGTTTTTAGTGATGACATCTGCGATGTTCGCCAAAGCTGTTTCACTTAACGTCACACTATCCGTTCTCATATAAGTAATAAAACCTTGCTCGTACAAACGTTGTGCATTCGTCATCGTTCTTTTTACCGAGAAACCTAATTTTCTACTTGCCTCTTGTTGTAAAGTTGAAGTAGTAAACGGAGCAGTTGGTTTCCGTTTCGTTGGTCGGACTGCGATATTTGTGATAGAGAAAATTGCTGCTTTACATTTTTCTAAAAATGCTTGAGCGTCTCCTTCTGAATCATATCGAGTTGGCAAATCGGCTTTGAGTTCAACCATTCTGCCGTTTTCATTTTCAACATCAAAAATGGCAGC
Source organism: uncultured Saprospiraceae bacterium (assembly GCA_905480595.1). Taxonomy (GTDB): domain Bacteria; phylum Bacteroidota; class Bacteroidia; order Chitinophagales; family Saprospiraceae; genus CAJQQY01. The sequence goes on from CAJQQY010000471.1 coordinate 1,427, forward strand.
TACTTTATAAAATGGAGTTGTTTCAAACCCTTTGATTTCTCTTTCACGTTCTGTGATTAATTTCAAAGCAACAGACTGAACACGTCCAGCGGATAATTTTCCTTTTACTTTTTTCCAAAGCAAACTAGATAATTCAAATCCAACTAATCGATCTAAAATCCGACGAGCTTGCTGTGCATCCACTAAATTCAAATCAACCGTTCGAGGTCCTTGAATCGCTTTTTGGATAGCAGATTTTGTGATTTCTCTAAATGCAATTCGTTTGGTCGTCTTTGGATCCAAACCTAAAACTTCGCACAAGTGCCAAGAAATTGCCTCTCCCTCTCGATCCTCATCCGTCGCGAGCCATACCTCATCCACCTTCTTCATGGATGCTTTAAGATCATTAACTACTTTAGTTTTGTCTGGAGATACTTCATAAGTAGGTTTGAAATTATTTTCAATATCCACGCCTTTATCACCTTTCGACAAATCTCGTATGTGCCCCATACTTGACTTTACGGTGAAATCTTCCCCTAGAATTTTTTCTATAGTTTTTGCCTTAGCAGGGGACTCCACGATTACCAAATTCTTCGCCATTGTTGAATTGATTTTTTATCAGTATTCTTTAAAAAATTAGTTTTCTGAAAAAATGAACTCCTTATCTTACTTAAGAAATAGAAGTTAAGTTTCATTAAAAAAATTAAAGCACCATAATTGGAAGCCTTAATTTTATTGTTTTTTTTCGCTTAAATTAACTCTTGTACACATATAATATTGTACTTACTTTTCTTCTTTCAGAGTGCAAATGTATAAATTTTAAAATAAAGTGATATAAAGAATGGATTTTTCTCAGGGAATATTTTGGTGATTAAGGGGAAAATTGGAGTAAAAACGAAAAAAATAGGTGTTAGCATTTTCAGTACTAACACCTATTTTTTAATCGATTAATTCTTGCGTTTCCTTTTAAAAGTCTCCAGTACCTTCCCCTTCTTCAACTTCTTTTGCTTGTCTTCCTCTTTTTTCTTTTTAAAATCCTCCATATATCCTTTCACATCTAATTTCTTTTTATTTAAATATCGATGATACATTAATATAGTGAAGGAAGCCATCTCTTCAGGATGATGAATACCTACACTTTTCACATAATGAGAATATCGGGAACCTGAGTACAAACTCCAATTATGAGTTATCCATCTACCGAAACTAAAGTGTAATTTTTTAACCGCTTCTGCCTCTTCCATACTTTTGAATTTTGATTGACTACTTTTATCAATCAAAATATTAAGTTGGATAAACGCATCAGCTAAATCTTTTGGAATATATACTCCATGTAAGCGTTCCTTCTTAATATTTTTCTGATATTTTTTTTCAAACTCCTCTTCCGTCGATGGCGGTTTAGGATCTTTGTCTTGCGCTTGAATCAACAAAGGAGAAATTATAAATAAAGTAAGGAGAGAAAAAACAGATAATGATTTCATGTATTTTTTTTATGTGTATGTCTTTTTATGAGTATAAGTGTATATGTTTGACAATATGATTAGTATTTTTTGCTTTTGGAAAAAACATTAACACATATATAGACATTAAAACGTAAACACTTTTTTTTATCATAACTTCAAAACGTATATAAAGGTACAGAAATTTCTAAGCGACTTAAAAAAATTAATAATTCAAACATTATGCAAAAGATTAGACCGATCGAAGTTTTCTTAATTGAATTTATCATTTTTTCAGTATTGTGGTTATGGGACAATTATATCGCTTCGATGTTAACAATAGTCTTTTCATTTATTTTCTTTTTTATCTTAGTTATTTCCCTCATGGTTGAATTGGTGGAGCGGTCGAAAGTACCTAAATGGTATTTTACCTTTATGGCTGTTTCTATTTTTGCACCGATTGCGGCAGCTTTTGTCTTTATCTTTTTTATGGGTGCTGATTTTGAATGGTTGAATATTCCATAATTCTGTCACAAGTTTTTACTTTAAAATCATTTATTACCTATATATTTTTTAAAATGAATTCAACAGAATCCTGTCACTCGCTGCTAACCATTTCATTTTTTATACAATTTTGATACTCGATTTAAGCCTATTGTAAATCTGTGTCAGAGAATTTTAGGTCAAAAAAAGATAATTCACATTTTTTTATTTTCAATTAGTTAAAACATAATATGTGTTACACTTTGACAATCATAGCAATTACAAAAGAAATGAAAACACATTATTTTAAATTCTAAATTCTATTATAAAAAAAAAAAAACTAAATCATTGACATAGATGCGGAAGGGATGTAATTTTACGTCATAATAACTAAAACACGTCAAAATCTCCCTTCAATCAAAACAAAAAACAAACACTTTCCATATTCTCTTTCCTAGAGAAGTAAGTTTAATCAACCACTACAAAAAACAAACATCAATCTAACTTTAAGACACTTTTAATCCTCTGATTTTCAAAAAACTCATGATGATTAAAACGCTATTTTATTAGTATTCGACAAACAAACCTAGAACGACACTAGAATCATTTCCTCCTTCCCCACTCAAAGAACTTTTACTCCCCACCTAAGTAATATTCATTTATCACCTAAAATTTTTATGTACCAAATCTAGTAATCATGAACAGAATTTTACACGAACAAACCTTACCTTTTGCTATTCTGCAAAAAAACACACTAATCAATTGGGGTATCCTAGGGGCTTTGATTTTAGTATTTATGTTGTCAGCTACATCTTCATTTGCTACTTGCTATGGAAATGTAAATGACGGAGGAGAAATTGGGTCAGACCAAACAATCTGCTCAGCAACAAGCATAACCCTAACTAATGAAGACCTTCCAAGTGGAGGTTATGGAGATTTAGAATATCTCTGGTTGAGTAATACAACTGAGCCAAATGTATCTGGCGCAGATAGTTACTTTTCTACTTCACCTACTTATAGCACAGGTAACTTAACTGAAACCACTTGGTTCAGAAGATGTTCCCGAAGAAACGGATGCAGCAGTTGGAATTACGGAGAATCAAACTGGGTAAAAATTACAGTTGGAAATGCAGAATTTGAACATGTAGATGGAGTAGATGAATCTGATTGTGATGCCAATGATGGAAAAATTATTACAGATCCTTTTATCAATCAAGGAACTGAATTACCATATTCTGTAGAATACACTTACTAATGGACAAGTTCATACAGCTGGACCTTATAGCGTAAATCAAGATAATTATATAACTGGTTTAGCTCCAGGTCTATATTCAGACATTACAATTATTGACGCCAATAATTGTTCAAGCATTTGGGGGAATGATATTACAATTGCGGAATATAATACCGGCTGTACTCCTCCAACAGTTATAAATACTTGTGTTCTTACAGATTATTCATCTCGATTATTATGGTTAGACTATGATAATTCTGGAGTAAAAGAATATGCTGTAGATAATCCTTTTACTGTTGTTGAATATAGTGATGGGTCAGCTTTAATTACTGGAACAGCAACTCAATTAGGCACCAACGATAAAACTTGGCAAGTAAATGTAAAATTAATAAATAAAAGAAATTGGGCAGATTGGTCAGCTCTTGGTCGATCATACAAACCAAACAATACTATCAACTATGAAGATCACACTACTTGGTCTTACTATGAATTGGATAACAATAACAGTACTTTCACGGGGTTAGATAGTTTGGATGGAGAAACTTTAAACATTACTCATAACCCAAGCAATTATGAATATGGATTTCAAATTGGTCTTGGAGCTAACTTAAAGGATGGTGACGAAGGATTATCAGGCTGGTTTGCATTTACTGGATCATATACAGGACATGGAGACTTTAATGGTGATTTTGATTGTACAGCTACAATTGGTGATTGGGTTTTCAACGATGCCAATGGAAATGGTATTCAAGAAGCTGGCGAATCCGGAATACAAGGAATAACAGTAACCTTAATTAATACAGATGATAACTCTTCACAAACTACTACAACTAACCAAAATGGTAATTATGAATTTTCGGAGGTTACTTCTGGAAACTACAAATTAACATTTCCTGAAACAGGTTCTTCAAATAGTATCACCTACAATTTAACTCCAGCAAATCAAGGAACCGATCAATATAAAGATAGTGATCCTATTCCAACGAACAATGGCTCTGGAGATGCAATGACTGAAATTTTTGCAGTAAGTGCAGGAGATCTTATCGATACAATTGATGCTGGTTATTACGTCGGATCAACGATTACAGGGATTGCATTTATTGAAACTGATCTTGATGGTTTGCAAAATGGAACGGAAGTAAGATTAGATAGAGTTACAGTTATGTTGATAGATAACAATGAAAATATTATTTCGACTACAACTACAATGAATGGAGGATCTTACGAATTTACTAATCTTGCTCCTGGAAATTATAAAGTTAAATTTCCAAAAAATACAACTGATGGTTCTACAAATTACTCTTTGACCCAATCAGAAATTGGATCAGACGACGATGTTGATAGTGACGCTATACCATTGAATGATGGTTCTGGAAATGCAATAACGCAAACCGTTTATATTCAAAATGGAGGAACTATTGATAATCTGGATGCGGGTTACTATCCACTAGCAAGAATTGGTGACTGGGTTTTTTACGATGCCAATGGTAATGGTATTCAAGAAGCTGGCGAATCTGGAATAGAAGGTATATCAGTAATATTAATTAATACCGATGATAACTCTTCAGATACTACTACAACTAATCAAAATGGAAATTATGCATTCACAGAAGTTACTGTTGGAAACTACAAAGTTAATTTTCCTGAAACAGGTTCTTCAAATAATCTTACCTACAATTTGACTTTAGCAAATCAAGGAACTGATCAATATAAAGATAGTGATCCAGTTGCAATGAATAATAGTTCAGGACATGCAATGACTGATACATTTGCAGTAAGCGCAGGAAATGTTATCGATACAATTGATGCGGGTTATTACATCAGCTCAACGATTGCAGGTATTGTATTTATTGAAACAGATGTTGATGGTTTACAAACTGGAACGGAAGTAAGATTAGATGGAGTTACAGTTACTTTATTAGACGAAAATGAAAATACGATTTCGACTACAACAACTGCGAATGGAGGATCTTACGAATTTACTAACCTTGTTCCTGGAAATTACAAAGTTAAATTTCCTACAGATGCAACAGATGGATCTACAGGTTACACCCTGACCCTATCAGAAATTGGATTAGATGACGATATTGATAGTGATGCGGTACCATTGAATGATGGTTCTGGAGATGCAATAACTCAAATCGTTAATGTTCAAAATGGCGTTACTATTGATAATTTGGATGCGGGTTATTACCCCTTTGCAAGAATCGGTGATTGGGTTTTCAACGATGCAAATGGAAATGGTATTCAAGAAGCTGGAGAAACCGGAATCCCAGGGATTTCAGTAATATTAATAAATACTGATGATAATTCTTCAGAAACTACTACAACTAATCCAAACGGTAATTATAAGTTCAACGAAGTTGCTGTAGGAAACTACCAAGTTAAATTTCCTGAAACGTTGTCTTCAAATGGATTAGATTACAGATTGACGTTAGCAAATCAAGGAACTGATCAATATAAAGATAGTGATCCAGTTGCAACGAACAATGGCTCAGGAGATGCAATAACAGATATTTTTACAGTAAATGCTGGTGATCTTATTGATACAATTGATGCTGGTTACTTCCCATTAGCAGAAATCGGTGATAAAGTTTTCCAAGATGTAAATGAAAATGGAATTCAAGATGCTGGTGATTTACCATTCACCGATGTAAACATCACGTTATTAGGAAATGATATTTTTGGAAATACCGTCAATGAAGCAACTACTCCAGACGCAAATGGAATTTATGAGTTCACAGGAGTTGTACCTGGTACATACGAATTGGAATTTACTTCAAATCAAGTTACTTACATTCCTACGATTAAAGATTGCTCTGGAAATGCTTTTGATAACGACGATAGTGATATTTCTCAAAATACTGGACGAACAGATGCCATCACAGTTAATGCTGGTGATAACAATAAGACAGTATATGCAGGTTTTATTTTCGAATCAAGCTTACCTGTGGAGTTATTAAATTTTGAGGCTCAATTAATAAATAGTAATCAAGTATTACTTAAATGGGTTACAGCTTCTGAAATTAACAATAGACACTTCGTAGTTGAACGATCACTTGATGGAAATGAATTCCGACCAATTGGAGTTGTAGAAGGACATGGAACTACTACCCAAATTCATGATTATTCTTTGCAGGACTTAAATCCTTTCTACGGAGCTAATTATTACAGATTAAAACAAGTTGATTTGAATGGAGATGCTGAATACTCAAATATTGAAACTGTAATCGTTTCAGGAAATGATCTACCAGATGTAATTGTTTATCCAAATCCAGTTATCAAAACTGCAACTTTGAGAGTAGTTACTCCTTTCGAAACGGATGCTCAAATCGAAATTGTTAATCAAGCTGGACAAATAATGAAAACTCTTACAATCAGCGCAGGAGCGAATAGCAAGCAAATAGATTTATCTAACTACACAGCAGGAGTCTACTTTGCTTATATCAACTACAATGGACATAGAACACTCGTTTATCATATCGTAAAAGTGGATGAATAAGAAACTATCAAGTATAAAATATTCCTTGAAAATTTTATACTAGTTCTGTTACTGAAATATTCATTTAGGATTGCTCTTTTGGAAAACGGTTATCTCTAAATTTGGAGATGACCGTTTTTTTCAAAAAAAATTCAAACAAAACAACATATAACAATAAAATTACATATCACAAAAACTACTCATAGCCCATTAATTTTAAGTTTTCAACCAAACTTATTCTATTTTATTTTGTCAATAAATTGAAACCCCAAAACATATTATAATTTTTAAATTTTACAAATTACTTACTACTAGTGACTTACGTTAATTTAGAAATTATTTTACCCCTCAAACATATTGATATAATTAATAATATCATTTTTAACCATTGTGACTTGTACATAAATGAGTTGTCACAATACCGAATTAAATTTGGCCAAAAATGGATTTAGTTTCACATTTTTTGTATTTCATAATTGAACATATTTATTCTACACCCTGCTTCAAAAAATAGAACATATCAACCAACTTTTTTTGACAGGCAAACACTTAAAAATTTTATCCCATGAAGTATCTAAGCTTATTAGTTCTCTTCACATTCCTTTCCCTACAATTTGGATTTTCCCAAGTAAAAAAACAATATCTCGATAACAAGAATACCAAAAGTACAGTCATAGTCAAAGAAGACAATGCTAGCGATATGGATATTCTAAATTCTCAATTTGATATTAATTCAATTGGGCTAGGTCAAGAGATTAGAATCAAAACTGAAAAAGATCCACCAAAACCAACAACTCTTGCAGAGGTTCCTTTATCAGAAATACCATTAGCTGAGGTTCCTTTAACAACGACTCCAAAGGACGTCGTAACACCAAAAGGAGGAACAGTAGTAAGAAAAACTGCGACTTGGAAAGTAGCCAAAAAAGCTACTTCTAAAAAAACTAAAAAAGTAGCTAAGAAAAAAAGAATGCCGGCTAGAGCTGTTGCTCTTATGCCGAGAACTAAGAAAAAACCAACTGAAATTTATTACCAAGGAGTTGGAAAATCTTCTACTAAAAAGGTAAAGATGAAAAAGCGAAAATTGGTTAAAAGAAAAAAAATCAAAAAAAGAAAACGACGAAAAGTTCGTTGTTTTTCCTTCTAAAAAAAATCCCTTGTTCAAATTTGAGCAAGGGATTTTTTTTTAATTGAAGATTGGATATTCAGGGAAGCGGTCTTCCCTTTTATCAAATCAGTTTCTTAGTTTTGCTTCATGTCAAAAAATAAATTTCTCATTGTCGTAGGAGGTGCAACTGCCACAGGCAAAACTGCCACCGGAATTCAGTTAGCTCAACATTTTGAGACAGAAATACTGTCTTGCGATTCTCGACAATTTTATCGTGAAATGACAATTGGTACAGCCAAACCTACCGCTGAAGAATTAACTGCTGCGCCTCATCATTTTATCAATTTGCTTTCTATTGAGGAGGATTATAATGTTGGCGAATTTGAAAGAGATGCATTAAAATTACTTGATGAATTATTTTTGAGTAAAGATGTAGTTATACTTGTTGGAGGTTCCGGTTTATTTATCCGAGCACTTTGTGATGGGTTAGATAAATTTCCTAAAATCCCAGCTGAGATAAAAAGTGAAGTCCAAAGTCTTTTTGACAATGAAGGATTAGAAGCTCTTCAAGAGGCTGTAAAAAATGCTGATCCAGTTTATTATGATAAAGTAGATAAACAAAATCCAGTTCGATTAATGCGTGCCTTAGATGTCATCAAAACAAGTGGAAAACCTTTTTCCTCTTTTCAAAATCAAAAAAAGAAACCTCGAAACTTCACACCTATTTATATCAATGTCGTGATGGATCGAGAAAAACTTTACAAACGAATTAATCAAAGAGTGGACTTAATGATGGAAGCAGGATTGCTCGAAGAAGCCAAAAGCCTTTTTCCTTACAAAGAAAAAAATAGCTTACAAACTGTTGGTTATCAAGAATTTATGGATTATTTCGATAAAAAAACAACCTTAGAAGAAGCCATTGAACTAGTCAAAAGAAATTCGAGACGATACGCTAAAAGGCAAATGACATGGTTTAGAAAAGAAGATCATTGGGGAAATTTCGAAGCTACGGAGATCAGGAAGATGATCGATTATGCAGAAAAGAAAATCAACGAACTAAGTTAAAAGTTGAACTATAAAAGGCACAAAAGATTCACAAAAGTCAGCTTGGTTAAACTAAAACCTTTTGTTCCTTTTATAGTTCAAAAAATGAAAACTAAAGTTTTATTTAATAAATTCAGCTTTCACCTCATCAAAATTTGGCAACTGTTTGTAATGCCATTTTTGCACCACCTTACCATCTTTTAACAATACAATTCCGGGATTCGATCTTACTATAGTTTTCAGTAAAATATCATCCGCCATATGAATCGGATATGATGCATTGATCTCTTCGCTAAAATCTCTAATCACCGACTCCCCTGCTCCACCAGCAATCGCATAAACTTTTACGCCTGCTTTTTGCGCAGCTTCCGCAAATGGATTTACTACCCCTTGAAAGCGAGTTTTATATTCAGACTTGAATTTATAATCAGTAACAGTTTCTTCATGAGAAGAAATTTTATCGGCTTTTTTCACTAACTGAAAACCTTCTTCTCCAGGAGTTCCAACTGTATCCACTAACCATGAAGTATCAGCTACCATGATATTTTTCTCTCCTTCAGTATAGCCTAATTTATAACAAACATACATCAAGCTATATCCTTTTTCATTAAGCAATTCTTCCGTTACTTCATTTCCATTGATATCTTCCACCGCGAATTCACTAATTTTTGAATGAGGAATTTCAGGGTCTTCTGTCACCTGCTTCATATCAAATTTCTCTTTTGGGAAATTCTTGTATTGCTTGATATACTCTGCTTCACTCAAACTTGTCACCTCACCAGTTTCTTTGTTTGTATAGACATAATTCGTTGGTGCATTCATCATCGATTCCTCTTCCAATGCTTTCTGATCTCGAATATTTACATCCACTCTAAATGGTCTAAAATCATTTCCAGGAATGTCCCAAACGAAATTACTCAATCCATAAACAGTAAATATTCCAATACTTGCCAAAGTAATTATATTTCGAGTTTTTGCTGTAAAAATCGAATGCATATCCTTTGTTTTTAAAAGGAAAATAACCGCTGGCACCATCAATACTACATCCTTTTTGAAAGAAAGAAACGGTTCTAATTTTATAAAATCGCCAAAGCAACCACAATCAGTAACCTTCATATTATTTTTATCAAAAGCCCCCCAATCTCCAAAACTAAAAAAGTTAACACCTTCTGGAACATAACCTGTCAACGCTGTATAACCAGTCAAAAACAAAAAGAAAAATACAATTCCAAAAAACAACCACGCTGACAATCGATTCTTTGCTCCAATAATCAACATGACACCCAAAACGATTTCTAAGATTATTACTGCTAAAGAAACAGTAATGGAATGTTCAGAAAAGAATGGAAACATTGGCGCAATAAACGATATCCATGTTTCAGAAAAAGTAGATTCAAATTCTGTAAAATAATCAACTAATTTGTAAGATGTTCCAAGCGGATCGGCTACTTTGACCAATCCTGAGAAGATGAAAAATGCTCCGCAAAAATTTTGTAAATAACTTACCCAGAGGCTTTTATTTTGTTTAAAAACTTGTGAAGTGATTCCCGTTAAAACTACCGAAATAACTGCTGTCCAAATTACTATCGTCGTTAAAGTCATTATTGTATTTTTTTAAATCAAATTTTGATTTTATAATATTTCGCAAATATAGTAAGAATTTGTTTTGCGAGGTTAAATCCTATTCTTCGTTTTTTCAACAAAAAAACTAGTTGTTATCCTTTTGTTGAGTAATTTCGCCCTGCTAAACAAATATCTTTCTTTTTATTTTTCTCTTTGTTAATAAGAATTCAACTTTTGTTAATCACTTGTTAAGTTAATAACAATCAACTTACATTTTTATGCAAACATTAATATTCTGCATTTTGACAAACACAGTAATTGGTTTCATTTTCAAAATGTTTCCAAAATATGGCGTGAATACACTCCAAGCTATTGTTGTCAATTATTTTGTTTGTGTAGCCATGGCTGGTTTAGTCCTTGGTGAATCTCCTATTGTATCTAACGTACATCAAACCGAGTGGTTTCCTTATGCGCTCTTTTTAGGATTTATTTTTATTACAGGGTTTAATGTCACGGCTCTAAGTTTTCAAAAGTTTGGAGTTACGCTGACTACAATAATGCAAAAAATGTCTTTGCTTTTGACGGTGCCAGTTGCAATTTATATGTACGATGAAGATATCAATGCTTGGAAAATATTTGGATTACTTGCAGGACTGATCGCAATTTATTTGACGAATAAGCCTAAAAAAGCAGAATTAAAAAATGCTCAGGATTTGTCGAAATGGATGATTTTTTTACCCATAGCTGTGTGGTTGATTGCTGTTTGTATCGAGACTGTTTTGCAATATGTGGAGACAAAAATTTTAGGTGGAATGGGAGGAATAAATTTTGTAGCTACCCTTTTTGGAATTGCTGGATCGCTTGGTTTAGTTTTAGTTATTGCAGGTTTGATTTCTGGAAAATTAGTTTTTTCTTATAAAAATATTATTGCAGGAATCGTTTTAGGAGTACCTAATTTCTTTTCAATTTATCTGATTATTGTGGCGATTTCAGAAGGATGGGAAGGATCAAAATTTTTCCCTTACAATAATATTTCAATCATCGCTTTATCGGCGATCATTGCTTATTTATTTTTTAGTGAAAAATTATCAAAGGTAAATGTGGCGGGAGTTGTAATGGCTATTTCGGCAATATGGATGATCTCGATGGGATGATTTTTTTGCCGCAGATTGAGCTGATCTTTATGATTAATATGACTTCACTCGTTTATGTAAATTAAATTTTGAGCAAAAGAGACAATCAGAATTAATCATAAAAATCAGCTCAATCTGCGGCAAAAAAAAATCAAAACCCTCCAAATCTAGCATCTGCATTATTCTTCTGATAAGGCAATTCTATAAAGTCCAACGACGAAGGTTTTACTCTCAAAAAGAAACTATAAGTCGATCGCTCTGGTTGCCAACTCATCCCCATTTCCCAACAATGCAAATTTCTATAAAATGAAAAATCAGGAAACGTAACTTTTTTATCTCTAAAATTATAACCAATCCGCCCAACAGTCATTTTCCAATTATCTGTCAAATTAATATTCCCACGTGTCTCAATCGAATGGTTCGTAATAACTAAAGTATCTCTTCCGGTCAAATCGGAAGGCTCTAATTCCACGTTAAAATTATAGCTGATTCTAAAATTTTCAAATAAATCTAAAATTCCTTCACCTGATTTCACACTTCCTTTTGGTGCGTTAACTGCACCTTGATTATTTCCCGAAAAAGAATCACCTCGATTCGAATCGTCACCTGGAAATGAAGGAGCACCTTGGCCTGTTTTGTTAGACGATTTACTTTTCCCAAGTAATCCTCGAATTTGTTTTACCGTAATAGTCGTACTCGTTCTCATCACCGCATTTACGAATCGCAGCGGCTTTTTATTTGAATCCCAGTAAAAAGTATTGATCTTCTTTTTCCGATCATCACTCAAAGCATAAGGACTCCAAGTTGCAGTCAAATTCACATTAGTCATTCCATTAAAAAACCGACTACTTCCACTCGCTCGCACATCACTCCATTGCAAACTGTCTTTTGCCAAATCGTAATTACCATTTACATTGATATCATTAAATAATTTGAACTTCTTAGCTGTCGAATCTTTTTTAGACCAATACTTTGCTTCAAAATTATTTCGAATTCCGTAGGTCAATCTCATCTGTTTTCCTCCCGATCCTGGACTTCCATAAATTCCATTGGCAAAAACATTATAATTTATTGTATCAGCCATTTCTGTCAAAGGAGTTTCTGGTGAGATCACATCCTTATAATAGCCAAATTCTGGATTAGTATAATCAGGCGTATAAGTAAAACCGATCGTTGGTTTTGCCACATGACGAATACCTCTTATTAATCCTTTTTTAAAGTTTTTAGTGAAAAATCGAGTCGTGTTCAAATTCACTCCAGCATTCAATTGAAAATATCTCGAAAAGCCATTGATCTTATTATCTACAATACTTCCATAAGAAGTCGTATCATATTCTATTCCCAAAATAGTACTATCCGCATTGTATAAAATCGTTGTATCAATCGTTAATTCTGAAACATATTCTTTCCCCAATTCATTTCCATACCAGACATCCGTATAATTAATATTAGGCGAGACATTGATATATTTGAAAATTTTGAAATTCAAATCTGAAGCAACTTTATGTCTCATTCCATACTGAGCACTTTCCAACGTTTGTTTCGTAAATAAAGTAGTATCAGTTGTGGTAAATCGATTTTGCGCGTTCATATCATACTTGAACGTAACTCTCTCATACCATTTTTCTTTTCCTACTCTATCTTCTTTTTTAAATGGATAAATTCGATCCATTACTAATCCTACTGTTGGCAAATTAAAAGTCACCGCATTCGATCTAGTGTTTTGCGAGTGATTCATACTTGCTGTCAAATTAAAAGGACTTCCTGGAAAGGCTTGTCTATAATTAATATTTGAACTCAAGGAATTATCCAAAACACTATTCGCATCGTTAAAATTTCGACTTTGGAAACCATTCGTTTGGATATTTACACTTGCACTAAATGACCGGTTGGGATGTGCTGCTCGATCCTGACTATGCGACCATCGAAGGCTTAAAGATTTGTCTCTTAACTTACTCGCGTCAGATTGTTCTTGCACTCGATCAGAAAAGGATACATTAAAATTTCCTGAACTTTTATATCGGTATTTATATCGCGTATCTACATTTAAGCCCCATGTACCTCTAAAGTAAATATCTCCAGTTACCTTTGTATCCCAATTATCATTGATTGGAAAATACCATCCTACATTTCTCAAACCAAATCCCCAAGTTTCCGAAAATTCATAATCCCTTGGAAAAATAAGTCCTGTCCTTGCTCCTTGTTTTAATGGAAAAAAACCAAAAGGCAATGCCAAAGGAGTAGGTATTCCTCCCAACTCAATATTTGCAGGACCAACAACCGCTACTTTTCCTGAAACCATTTTTACCTTTTTCGCTCGGATCCCAAAATGAGGTTCAGGGTGATTACAAGTAGTAAAAATAGAATTTCGATTATAAGCAATATCATCACTTATAGTATCAGCAGGATTAGCTTTTATTCCTTGGATAATTTTCGACTCACTTCCGTGAATGTATAAATCCCCTTCTTGTGTCACCGCATCATAAACCTTTCCTTTCTTAGTTTTAAAATTGAATTTGATTTTTTTCGCTGAAAAATTTTGTTCGCCTTCATCAAAAATTGGATTCCCTATTCGATTTCCCAAAGAGTCTGATAATCCTTCCGCGATGACAATGTTATTTCCAAAATCAATTGTTATTCGTTCCGCAGTCAATTTCAAAGTATTTTGAACAACGATAGCTTCTCCGTACAAATAGACTTTTTTATTTTTAATATCGTAATCCATTGAATCTCTACAATCATACTCTACAGGTTCATCTGGAGAGTCTGGAGAAATCTGAACTGTTAACTTTTTTTGGCTAGAAATTGGAGGATTTAAAGTAGTAGGAATTTGTTGATTGAGGGAGTCTGAAAAATTAGGAATCGTATCAGTTACTGGTATTGTTGGTCTCACAGGACGATCCTGACCATAGGCGTTTGTCGCCGATCCCAACATAAAAAGCAATATGACCGTATAAATATTTTTCAAACTCGATTTGTTTAAGTGTCGGGGATATTAAAGGGTTACCGATACTTTGACTTAGTTTAAATTTTATTTGTTAATTTTATAAATTACCTAGAACTTTAAAATCTAGAGAAAACAAAAATCCTCCCAAAACCTAAGTAAACTCTTTTTTCTAAAAACATGTGCAACATTATGCGACACAACATACTATTCTCAACGTTAGTTTTGCTGCTAATGTCTGGTTCTTTTCTCAACTTTAACTATAGTTATTCATCACATTTAGCTTTTGTTAACGAAATTAACACAGACAACTCCTCAAATTTCGGCAAAGATAACCAACTAGACCATTTCACAAAACTTGATTACCAACTTCGTACAGTTGTTATTGATGCTGGTCACGGTGGCCACGATCATGGCTGCTCTGGAATCCACTCCAAGGAAAAACATATCGCACTCAAAATTTCTAAAAAATTAGGTCTATATATCAAAGGTCAATTTCCTAAAGTTAAAGTTATTTACACTCGTGACAAAGATGTGTTTGTCCCGCTTCACACTCGTGCAGAAATTGCGAATAAAAATAAAGCTGACCTTTTCATTTCCATTCATTGTAATGCAATGGGTTCTAAAAAACATCTCGTACGAGGAACGGAAACTTACGTGATGGGGTTACATAATGCAGATGAAAACCTCGCCGTAGCCAAAAGAGAAAATGAAGCTATTCTACTTGAAAAGGATTATGAAAAAAACTACCATGGTTTTGATCCTGAATCTCCAGAAGGACATATTATTTTAGCAATGGTTCAAAATGCATTTTTGGAACAGAGTATTTCTTTTGCTGAAAAGGTAGAATACAATTTTAATCACCTTGTTGGTCGAAAAAGTCGTGGAGTAAAACAAGCAGGTTTTTTGGTTTTAAGAGAAACTACAATGCCAAGTGTTTTGATCGAAACAGGTTATTTGACTCATAAATCTGAAGAAAAATATATGAGAACTAAGCAAGGTCAAGATGAATTGGCTTTTGCGATCTTCAAAGCATTCCAATCATATAAAAGAGAAATTGAGGTTGATAATGCCACTACTCCCGCAGCACTTCCAGCAAAAACGTTGAATTCAGTCAACTCTCAAAGGGTTTTACCAAAGGAGCATAATTCAAGTTCTCTAGTAAATTCTAAAAAAATCTTTAAAGTCCAACTAGCCTCTTCTAGCAAATCCATTAAAACCAATACTTCAAAATGGAAAAAGGTCAAATTTCCTATCGAAATGAAACGAGAAAATGGAAATTTCAAGTACCTTGCGGGCAATTTTGAAACCCTTGCGCAAGCCAAAGCTGCTCGAAAAAAAATGAGGAGATTAGGTTTTAAAGGTGCATTTGTTGTAGCATATCAAGCAGGGAAACGTGTGAAAACGAAATAGTCTTGGGAATATCCAATAACGAACAAGAACCATTTCTCCATTCATCCGTTAAAGAAAATGTTAATCATCTAAAAAATACCGATAGGTTATGTCTAGAGAAACAAGAATTGGAATTTTATCCGTTTTAGTAATTGCTGCTTCTATTTGGGGATACAAGTTTATCAAAGGTCAAAATATCTTATCCTCCCAACAGTTTTTTTATATTGAATATGATGATGTAGGACAAATGCAACAGTCAAGTCCTGTGTACAATAGGGGATTACAAGTTGGAACAGTTACCGATATTTACAAAAAACCAGATGACTATAAAGTTGTAATTGTTGAAATTGAAGTAATCAAAAAATTTAAAGTCCCAAAAGAAACTGTTGCCATTATCGAGCAAACTGCAATGGGTGACAAATCGATAAATCTTCATTTTGAAGAGATTTGTACTGCTCCAAATTGTGCGCAGAGTGGAGACTTTTTAACTGGTCAATATAAATCAGTTTTAGGTTCAATGACTAGTCCTGAAGAAGTAAGAGTATATTTAGACGAAGTAGTTAAAGGACTGAAAGACGTAACTGAAAAATTAGATACCATGGTTAATGATCCAAATAACGTAATGGGAAAAACCATGAGCGATCTTCAATTGACTATGGCTAATATGAAAAATTTGACCGGTAACCTCAATCGAGAAATGGCTCGAAATGGAAAAGTCAATAAAATCCTCGAAAACGTTCAAGAACTTACAGCTAGTATCGAAAAGCAAAAGATTAAATCAATCCTTGCCAATGCAGATTCTATTTCATCAAAAGTCAACGCTATTGATATGCAAGCAATCTCTGATAATACGAATAAAACGATGGAAGAAACTCAAGCTGCAATTTCTAAAATGAAAAAAACAATG
>CAJQQY010000472.1 GCA_905480595.1 uncultured Saprospiraceae bacterium
CCTTTCTCCACTCTGAATAATCCTTCACCAACATAACTGATAAATTCATATTCAGGCAAGACAATTAACTCTCCTTTCAAGTTTGTTAATCCACTAAAGCCATTAATTCGAACTTTTGCATATCCATCTTTGAAAGGTTCAATTTTATCATATTTGGGAGTTATGACAGGCATTCCATTTTGATTGATAATTCCCCATTTTCCACTTTTTTGTACAATCGCAATTCCATGTTTGAAAGATTGAGCATAGTCATAATATCCATCATAAAACCTTGCTTCTTCAGTTATATAATAATAATTCCAACTTCGATCTCGAATTAATCCTCGCTTATTAGAGAAGCCAACAAGTCCGTTGATGCTAGGAGAAATAATCTCTTCTCCTGTTATACTAATCACACCCGCATTTCTCATTCCTTGAAAAACGATTGCTTTTCCATCAGCAAAATCTAAACACCGAGAGTACGTCAAGGGAATTACTTCTTTTCCTGTTTTATCAATATAACCACACTCTCCATTTTTTTGCACCGCAGCGCGTCCTTCCGAAAAACTCGCAGCCTTAGAGTATTGTGCATCAATGACGACTTTCCCTTTAGCATCAATGTATCCATATCTGTTCTTATATTGAACTGCCGCCAGTCCTTCTTTGAATGGTAAGATTTTTCTGTAATGAGCATTTCCAATTAAATCTCCAGTTTGGTTAATTAACCCATATCGAATTTTGTAATTTCCAGTTTGAACGATGGCAACTCCCATTTCATTAAATTCGCCAATGTTATTATATTTTGGTCTGACAAAATACTCTCCTAAACTATTTATCAAACCAAACTTTCCGTTAATCACTACTCTTGCTACATTATTTTCAAAATCAAAAGCTTTATCAAATTTTGGAATAATTACTTTCTCACTTTTATCATTGATATATCCCACTCCTGAGGAAGTCGCTACCCAAACCAAACCATTTTTAAAATTCCCAACTCTTCGATATTTGAATTCTACAATAATATTTCCATTCTGGTCAATGAATCCCCATTTGTTACCTAATTGAGCAGCAGCATAGCCTTCTTGAAATTTTCCAACTTTTCGATATTTACATGGAATGATTTCTTCTCCTTGCAAGTTGGTAAATCCCCAAAGCCCTTTTCTCAAAACAGCTAACCGCCCTTCATTATATTCACCAATCTCATCGTATTTTAAATCAACTGCAACTTCTGCTAATGTATCAATTAATCCATATTTTGATCCATTTTTATATACTTGCAAAATCTGATTATTCGTTTTTTCCAAAAATTGAATTCGGTCATAATCACATTGTAACAGTACATTTCCGGATGCATCAATAGCTCCAATTTTCATTCCTTTTTCGACTATTCCAATATTGTTAACCATCTCTCCAACAAAACTATAACTTGGAGTTACTGCAATTTGCCCACTTGTATCAATATATCCCCACTCGCAATTATGGCAAGTCAGCTCAGCATCATTTCTAAATTCTTGATCATGATTGGTGTAATCAGTCATATAATTTGGAGACATAATTGAAGCCAAATAATTTTTGACTTTTCCCAATCCTTTATTTTCATTCTTTAAATCCCCTGACAACTTTCCTCGCATACTCATCCTAGCTATTCCATTTTGAAAGTCATCAATAAAAGCATAATCCTTCGCTAGGTAACCTCCATTTTCCGCAATCAATCCATGAGAACCATTAGAAAATACAACTCGTGCTGAGGGATTTCCTTTTCTAAAATCAGATAATCGCACATCCAATAATTCCACCGGAGTCACTAACAAACCATTATCATTATTGACCAATCCAAAGACCATATCAAATCGATAGTTGGTTCTATCGAAAGAATATTTATTCCATTTCTCAATGCCCACTAAAGTGAAATTAATATCACGCTCCATTCGAATCCAATCAAATACAGGCTCGATATGTATGCTTCCATCTTCTAGTTTTCGTAGTCCCCACTTGTCCTGCTTCGCATCGTAATACCATTCGAATTGATCTAATTGATAATCATTTTCATCAATCGAAATTGCTGTAATATTATTATTTTTCTTTCCTCCTATTTTTAATTTCACATGATTTTGGAATTCATCTTCTCCTTTTAAATTTCCATTATCATCGAAAGTGAGTAAAGTAAATACTTCATTTAGATATGCCTCCGCTTTATTATTATTGATACTAATTTTATCATACTTAGGGACTACTTGTTCTCTTCCATCGATACTAACGATTCCTAATTTCCCATTCTTTTTGACCACACACATTTTTGATTTCAAAGGAGCAATATAATCATACTCGAAAGGAACAATGATTTGATCACCAGCTCCGACCACACCCCACTTACCTTTTATACTTACTCGAAATTGGTTGTTACCATACGATTGAATCTCATCATATTTTACATCTAACAATGCTTTTCCAAACCAATCAATCAGACCTAGCTTACGTTTGTTTTTGCACAACACATGTTTTTTGGAAAAAGTATAATAAGTTTCATATTGACCTTTGGTGATAATTTTCTCTTTTGGAACGGAGTATAAGTAAACTCGACTATTCGCAATGAGTTTAATAAAATTATCAGAAAGGGTAAAAAATGATTGGAAGGATGGGCGAATTAATTGTTGTCCTTTTTGATTGACAGCCCCCCATTTTTTATTTTTTTGGAAAAAGAAAAGTTGAGAGTTGTAAATTTCAATTTGGGAAGATTCGTTGGCAAGAATTTCCTTTCCATTGTTTGCCACCAATCCTAATTTATCGTCAATTTTAGTTTGAAAAAATTCGTTGTCCAATAATTCAATTTCATCATATTTTGGACTAGTTATAATTTCGCCTTCAATATTCGCAATGCCCCATTTTCTATTTTGCCTAAAACCAATAAACTTTCTTTTCCAAATATGAACTTGCTCGTAACCGTTATTTAGGATCACTTTTCCTCGAACATTCACTACTTTCCAATCTGACACATCCAAAACTGCAAAAAGCAGAGAATCTAAAATTTTAATATCATCATATTCTGGAGAAAGAACTTCACGCCCATATTTATTTACCAAACCAACTCTATCATTCCGTTGCATGACTGCGTAGCCATATTCCTTAAACTCACCGATGGCATCATATTGAGGTTGAATCACGACCGTCCCTTTCGAGTTCATCATCCCCCATTGTTTAT
The DNA here is from genome assembly GCA_905480595.1 of uncultured Saprospiraceae bacterium. Classification (GTDB taxonomy): domain Bacteria; phylum Bacteroidota; class Bacteroidia; order Chitinophagales; family Saprospiraceae; genus CAJQQY01. The sequence goes on from CAJQQY010000472.1 coordinate 3,179, forward strand.
TTATTTTTACTGGAAATAAAGATTCCTTAGTCACTTTGCCAACTTGAGCAAAAAGTGAACTTCCAAAAAGCAATAATAAAAACGAAATAAATAATCCTCGCACGCCGTGAAAAAGTGAGTTGTGGATAATAGACTTTATGTTTTGATGAAATAACAACGAAAGGATACAAAAATAAGTATTTTAACTAGAACTTGTTGCTATCAATAGACAAAATTGAAATTTTATTTTATTAAAAAAATTCATAATGTGGAATATCCAATTTAAATCCTCTTGTAATAAAATAAATAATTCTCAGAATTGATAAGGCTTTCTTTTTTGGAAAAAATATTTACTTTTACAAACAAAACGAATACAAAATGAGTGATCACCCAAAGTGGAATTTCGAAGAATTTTCAGCTTTTTTAATGTTATATGCCGCATCTGCAGATTTAAAAGTCACTACAGATGAAAAAGACGCTATTATGGAAAAAGTGAATGAAGAAACTTTTAATAAGATTTGGAAGGAATATAATTCCATGTCAGACATCAATAAAATTAATACTATCCTTTCCTATAAAGGTTTATATTTTCCAACTGCTGATCGAACTAATGAGTTATTGGATTTGATGAAAAAAGAATTCATGGCCGATGGAGAATTTAGTTTATTAGAAAAGAATTTGATGCGAATTTTAAAAAAATTACTTTAGTAAATATTTTTGCTTAAAAAATTCGGGAATAAAAAAATCCCTACTTTCGTTTTCGAAACTGAAAGTAGGGATTTTTTTATTCCCGAATTTTAAAATTGAAATAGAAGATAAACGTGAAAAATAAAAAATTTCCAATTACTCATGTGACCATTTCCAATAAAATTGGAAGACCCATTAATTCGAATGTTCGGATTAGTAATTTGAAAGATTTTTATATCGAACCTAATTTATGCTTGGCAACTTTTGCTAATTTTTTTGAAGATCTACCCTGGGAAAAAAGTAATTCAAATAATTCGGTTCAAATAAAAAATACAGCTGCAATATTTGAGGTCTCATTAAAAGGTCTTCGCTTTTTTATGGAAATGGAGAACATAAATGAATTTCCAGTAAGTTATTTTTTAAAAGAAGAGTTTCTACCCAAGGCAATTAATCATGTCTTCGGAAGCGTATTTTCTCAATTTTATAAATTTATAAGAAGCGAGTTACCTAAGGATTTCACAAAAATTAAAATTCATTTTTTGCGAGAAAGTATTTCAAAAGGAGTAGTAAAAAGTATTGAAAATAAAAATTCAAATTTTGAAGGTTCGCTGTTAATTATGCATAGAGAAAATATTTCAGGAGGTGAATCTCAAATCATTGAAACACAAAAAGATGATTCTAAAGAGGTGATCTTTCAGCAAAAATTGGAAGCTGGCGATTTTGTTTTTTTGAAAAATAAGATTGGTAATTTGAAAAACATTTCTCATTATTTGACTCCAATAAAATTAGAAGATGAGTCGAAGGAAAGTGGTTGGATTGATTTGATGTGTTTTGAAATTATTGACTAGGCATCATTTTTTATTTTCGATATCTCGAATAACTGACTTTACCATGTTGAGTTTTGACAAATGTCCATTCGACATTATTCTCACATACCAAAATTCCTTGTATTTCAATTCTCTAAAAATCTGCTCTGCGGAAAATTTCTTTTCATACAAGTTGTAAATATCTTCAAAAAGTTTTTCTAAAAATAAAAGTTTCTTCTTCAATTTTTCTTTCCCATTTTTAAACTGCGGATTATGCCCACAAAGCATCACGTCAAAATCTAACTCTAGAATTCGTTTGATCGAATTGATTTGATCCAATATACTTTCGTTTTCCAAGAAATAAGCGATGTAGGAATTCACATACAAGTCTGCGGAGAATAACCATTTTTTATTGGGCTCATAAAGTGCAACCATATCAACTGCGTGTCCTGGAATTGGAATTATTTCAAATTTATAATTATCAGTTTCTATGAATCCTGATGTAGGTATTATGTTTTGAAAAGAAGGTCGAGTACCCCAAGAAATTTTTTGAGCAAAACTAATTGGCGGAGGAGACTTCATCATTTCACTACACAAATCCGAAGCATAAACTGGACAATCAAAATGAGATTGCATCGCAGTAATATTTCCAGAATGATCTTCGTGGTGATGGGTGATAAAAATCTGTTTTACAGGAAGGTCTTTGACTTGATGGAAGATTTTTGAAGCCATTTTGGTATGGCCTGTATCAATCATTAATCCGTCAATAAAATAGATGTGTGAAAATAATTTAGGTTTTCCAAAAAGGGATTTTCCAAACTTAAATCCTTTTATCTCTTCAAATTCAAACGTCTCGATCACATTCATAAAAAAGAATTTAATTTCCAATTATCCCATTTCTGCGACTCGAATCATGGTGTCCTCTACTTGCTGAACTAACTCAATATACCGCGGATCTCGCTTCGTGGAACGATCTCTTTTCAAAGGCAAATCAACATTAATATGTTCTACAAATCGAGATGGCGCTGACTTCATAATATAAATATCATCAGCCAAATAAACTGCTTCTGGAATATCATGCGTCACAAAAACAATTGTAGGATGATACTCATTCCAAATATCCAATAACAAATCTTGCATCTGCAATCGAGTGCTCACATCCAAGGCACCAAATGGTTCGTCCATCAAAAGGATATCAGAATTAGCCAATAAACTTCGAGCAATTGCAACTCTTTGCAACTGTCCTCCTGACAAAGTTGGGTACTGAGCATATTTATGTTCGTGACCTGCAAGACCAACTTTTGTGATAAGTTCCATCGCTTTAGCATCACGCTCAGCTTTGGATACACCTTTATATTGTAATGCTAAACCAACATTATCTAACACAGATAACCAAGGCAAAGAAGAGTACTGTTGGAAAACCATACTTACTCGATTGTCTTTGCCGATATGTTTATCTTTCAATAATAACTTTCCTTCGGATGGTTGTTGAAGGCCAGCCACATATCTTAAAAGAGTTGATTTTCCGCAACCAGACATCCCTAAGATCACAATGAATTGCCCTTGTGCAGGTTTGTCTTCCACCAAGAAATCCAAGTCTTTGATGATCCAATTTTTTCCTCCATCGTAACTTTGGCCAATGCCTCGCATTTCGATGATGTTATCTAGTTCTGAATTTTGAAAATTTGGCATTTTTGTTTTTTATTTTTTCTAAAACTTAACCGCTTTAAAATCATTCTTGATAAATTCTTTTTTTCCACTTGGTAGAATTCCTATTGCTATCACTTTCCCCTTTAGACTTTTTTCATTTATAATTGATTCATATTTAAACATATCTTGGTTTATCTTGGAATATTTTAATGGTAAAATTACTTGTTGATGATATCCCATTACACCATATTTTCCATATTGTCCGACAATATATTTTGAACCTAATTTTTTGATATAATCATATTCGAGTGGAAGTAAGATTTCATTTTCTAAACTCAAAATTCCGCTTTTGCCATTTTTCTCCACAGCTGCATGTCCTTCAAAATCAAATGGAAATGTAATACTTTCATATTCCAATGGAATGATAATTTCATTCTTCATATTTACTATTCCTAGCTTCCCATCATTTTTGACAAAAACGATTTCATTATATCGAATTTTGTTTGGACTTAATTGATCGTACTCAAATGGCAAGATGATTTTAAAATCTGGATAGGAGATCAAACCTTCTTTTCCATCTTTTTTTAATTTAATATATTTTCGATAGGTACGAACGACTGAATCAAATTCTACTGGAATCCATCTTTGTTTTTTTAATTCAAAAAATCCAGTTTCACCATTTAATTTTCCTGAGACTAAATAAAGTTGAACAAAAATTTGAGTACTCAAATCAGTATACTTTATCGGCATCAATTCTTTTCCTTCAAAATCAAAATAACCTTCAAGTGAATTTTTTCTTACCCAAATCCTTTTATGAACAACTGCAATGCTGTCAAATTCAAATGGAAGTATTGTCTCAAAATTTTTGGTTACTACTCCCCATTTTCCATTTTTTTTATCTAATGAAATGATAAGGTTCCTTACTGTGTGAATGACATCGAAATCAGAATGAGTAATGGTAGCTTTCTTTTTTTTAGTTGTAGCTATTGGTTTTTCTTCCTGTATTTCCATTTGAGAAAAAGCAAGGTTTGAAAAAAATACTACAAAAAAAAGAAATGTATACTTCATAGATTTTTATCTGAAATGAATTCTAAACCTTAGCATTTTGCATAATTTTAAATTCGCCATAAGCCACAAATAAAATTCCTCCAATCAAAATAACGGGTAATAACGAAGTCATTATCCATCCAGCATTTGGTAAAATTACATTTAACAACAACGCAAATAAAACACCTCCCAAAACCAAAAGTATCCCTGATTGAGATTCTTTTAAACCAGTTGGTTGAGTGTTCAAATATTTGTGAGGAAAAATTCTTTTATCAATAAATTGGAAAATTCTGTCTTGTAAAAATCCAATAATTATGATGACAATTAGTCCTGCAAATACTTTTTCAATTTGTCCTTGTCGTGCTTTAATGTACATCAAAGAACCAATTCCACCTTGCCTATTTAGTAATTCCGCAATGATAATATAAGTCCAAGAAATCGCAGTTAGCACTCGAATATCATCCATCAATCGAGACATGACGGAAGGAAAGTAAACAGTTTTAATCGTTTGCCAGTCAGTTGCACCAAGTGTAAAAACAGTTTTCAAATAAACATCTTCTACTTCTGCAACTCGCTGTGAAACTACAGGCAGCAGGTAAACTAAAATACCAAAAGCCAAAAAGGCAATCTTCATTTGATCTTCAATTCCAAACCAAATGATAAATAAACCAGTCAAGGCAGTCAGCGGCAAAAACCGCATCGCATCCACTTGTTTGCTAAATAGGCCTTTGAAAAGTGGAAATAACCCAATCAGAAATCCTAGCGGAACTGCAATAAAAATTGCCCAAAAATATCCTTGAATATTTAGCCAAAGGGATCTTCCCGTTTGTTGCACTAACTCATCTTTTTGAATGAGTTCTGGAAATGATTGAACTACTTGAAGAGGTGTAGGAAATAATGGATAGACTTTTTCAAACTCTGTTGCATTTGCAAAATTAGTCGAATCAACTTTGGCAATCGAATCTAAATATCTTTGATGAACTTCTGGATCTTTTCCAATTGAAGATTCTAATCGATTATCAAAACCTTCAATGATTGGTCTTTTGATAGAAAGCATTTCTGCTACCAACCACCAGACAATTATCAAAATTATAAATCCAACTAATCCTAAGATGAGACTTTGTGATCGATTGAGATCACCACGAAGTTTGAATAGTTCCATATTTCGTTTTATAAATTAATAAGCGGTGTTAGGGCTTTGAGCCCTAACACCGCTATTTGATTTCGATAATCTTATTCAGCGATCAACTCAAAATCAGTTCTTCTATTTTTCGCTCGACCTTTATCAGTATTGTTACTAGCCACAGGTTTGTCTGGACCATTTCCAACAATAATAAATCGGTTACGAGGCATACCGTGTTCTGTAATTAAATAATTAGCAACCGCATTTGCTCGCTTCAATGAAAGTGCTTTATTACTTGACGCACTTCCCACGTTATCTGTATTTCCTTCGATCCGAATTCGAGAGTTAAATACTTTTGCTATATCAACAAATTCTTTATCTATGATATATTTTGCATTGTCATCCAATTTGAATTCACCCGTTCGGAAAGAGATACTAACTGCTTTTGTTGCTAGGGCAGATTTGGTTTCATCCGCTTTTGTTGCTTTAGTATAACTCTTAGTTTTTTCAGCAAAGTGTGATGGATCTGTCAAGGTAGTCGAACTCACTAACGAAGGATATGCTACTTGTCTCCAAGCTGGCACTCGACCTTCGATATATTTCAAATCAGAATATTTATCTGTCATATTTCGATATAGATCATCACCTGCTACACCTTTATAATCACTATTCAATCGGAAGAAATTTTTGTTATCTCCGTGAGTCGTTAATCGAACATTTCCAATCATTTCATCAGCTTCTTCTGGAGTCAAAGGAGTTCCTCTCTCTGTAAATTCTTCTGATAAAATTGCTGCTGCTTTTTTTCTTGAAGATGTATTTGAGTTAATCTCAGCAGCACCTTTCATCCAACCTTCGTACAATTGACGAACTTTTTCTTTGTTAGCATCAACAAATGCTCTTTTTGCATAAAACACATCCGCAATAATGTATGCTGCTGATTTTGAACTTTCCAAAACTCTACTTCCAGGTACAGCTTTCAAACTTAAAATATCATCTGGACTCCAAACTACAGCTGCATCACATCGTCCACTTTTGAAAACTTCAGCAGCATCAATCGCACTTGGTTGTCCTAATATTTCAACATCATTGACAGACAATCCACCTGCTTCCATCAACCAAATCAAAAACGAATGAGAAGGTGACATTTCAGCTACGGCGATTTTTTTACCTTTCAAATCTGCTACACTTGTAATACCTCTTCGTGCTACAATTGCATCTCCACCCCTTGACCAGTCCGCTTGAAAAACCACAACAGGATCAAAATCAGATAAACCTCCAACCTCTGTTGGGAAGGCATCTATAGTTGCCCAAAGTAAATCTACATCTCCTGACTTGAATGCATTTCGAGATGCATCAAAATCATCTAATACTTGGAATTCCACTTTGAATCCATAGTCTTTATAAAACCGAGACTTTGTTGTTGCCTCAAAACCTTCATTAAAGTATTGTCCCCCTGCGTAACCTCCCCATGTTACGACTCCTACTTTGATTACATCATCGGATGAACTACTTCCTGAATTGGAAGTATTAGAGTTTGTATTCGAACCTGAGTTACCAGCTTCTTCTGTATTATTTGTCGCCATATCACCAAAGAATCCATTATCTCTTAGATAAGTAATTCCAAAGAAAAGTATCGCTACAATTATAAGGGTTATTAATAGTTTTGAAAATGTGGTGAGTTTCCTTGCCATGTTGTTTTAATTGTATTGTTTATTTATTAAAATATTTGTCCGGTATTTAATGAGGTATCGGATCTTTTGAAGGGATCCGATACCTCTTCAACATTATCGCCTAAATTAGATCTTAATCAAAAAGTGAATCATACTGATTCGTATGACCTGATTCTCGCATTGGTTTTGCGACTGGTTCATTTAAGTCTAAAATATCATCATCACTATTACCTTGACTAACGATAATCATTTTTTCTTCTCCTAAAATTTTAGACACACCTTCTTTCTCCCACTTCTCTAACATCTTCAAGCCTTCTTCTTCGAAAACTCCATTTTGTAAGTCTACAGAGTCCATAAAGTTTGAAGACATCTCCATAAATCTTTCCATCTCCCCCACTTTATTACTTACATCATCTGCAACAGCTTCCATCGCCATATCAAACATTGCCCGTTTATCTGGATTTCCAGAAATAACACTTGCTGCAGATTTCATAGCAGAAGCACTTGCTTTGATTGCTTTGTATTCTTGCTCTTTGACCATCACTTGATCCTTCA
>CAJQQY010000473.1 GCA_905480595.1 uncultured Saprospiraceae bacterium
ATGTAGTAGTTTAGAACTGGGAGGGATTACTCCGAGTGCTGCAACAATTGAAAAGACAAGAGAAATATTGGACATTGAGGTTTACGTTTTGATTCGACCTCGATCAGGAGATTTTTTTTATTCATCACTAGAATTCGATATAATTAAACGTGATATCCTTTTTTGTAAAAATGTAAAAACAGACGATGGGAAAAAAGTGGATGGAATAGTGATCGGTGTTTTAAAAAAGGATGGACAAGTCGATGTTGAACGTACAAAAGAACTAGTTGAATTGGCTTCGCCAATGAAAGTTACTTTTCATCGTGCCTTTGACCGAGCTGTTGATCCATTTTTATCTTTGGAAAAAGTAATTGAAACTGGTGCACATCGAATTTTAACTTCAGGACAATTTGCCGATGCTTTTGAAGGAAGATTTTTATTGAAAGAGTTAGTTGAAAAAGCTGCAGGAAGAATTTTTATTATGCCAGGGGCAGGAGTAAATGCTGAAAATATCTTCGAACTTTCAAAAATAACTCAAGCTAAAGAATTTCACCTTTCAGGAAAAAGTAATAATAAAAGCAAAATGACTTTTGAAAATCCAAATTTTGATTTTTCCGAAAACGACTTTGCTGAAACAGATGTAAAAAAAATAATGGATGCAAAAAAAATGGTGAACGGTCAAAGTTAACCGTTCACCATTAATCATTCACCCTTGGTGAATTACATCATTTTTTTCTTTGACTTAATTCCACATCCAACTGCTTTCGTTGTTGCAGGATCAGGGTCATTACCAGCTTCTAATGCGCTGATCGCATCTTCCACGTATTTTACTTTTACCAAATTAGCATCTTCATGATTGTCATCGATTGCTCCGATATATTTTACTACTAAATCTTCATTTAGCAAAAATACATGAGGTGTTTTTGTTGCTCCATATTTTGGAAATACATTTTGACCTTCATCAAAAACGTACTCGAATGGAAATGATTTTTCTTCAGCACGAACTTGCATTGCTGAAAAACTATCTCCTTTTTTTACCTCAGGATCATTTGGATTAATGGCAATAACTGGATATCCCATTGGTGCATATTTTTTATGCAAATCAATGATTCGATCTTCATACTCAACTGCGTAAGGACAAGTATTACATGTGAAAGTTACGATATAACCTTTAGCACCTTCGATTCCGCTGAGGGAAACCATTTCGCCATTTACATTTTTTAAATTAAAATCATCGGCAGTATCTCCAATTTTTAAACCTTTGGCAACTTCATCATTCATCATTTTAGATGCACCATCTTTAATTGTTTCAGCTATTTTTTCTGTGGCATCTGTTGCTTTATCAGCAGCCGTGTTTGCCTCTCCACAAGATGTCATAAATATTCCTACAGCAAAAAATAGGAAAGAAATTTTAACTAAATTTTTCATTTTCTAAGATTTTAAATATGATTTAACAATAGTGTTTAACTCTTCGTAATTATCGAATTCACCTTTGATGATTTCGTATTCTTCTTTGTTATAAATTATTGTGACCGGTATCGCACCATCCCAATCTGGGTTAACCTTATCAATCCACGTATTATAATCTGTATCGGTCAAGGCTACGACGTGAGACATTAATTTTTCTCTTTGGATAAAAGGTCGAAGTTTGGAATCAATAGCTTTCTTTGAATCTAAACTAACCAAAACCACTTTTACTTTTTCGTCTTTGTAAGTTTTATTCATATTCTCAAAATATGGGAGTTCCGCAATGCAAGGTGCGCACCAGGTAGCCCAAAAGTTGATTACATATGTTGTGTCATTATGATAATTAAATAGGTATGCTAAATCATCATAGGAGTCGTAAACTGCTGAAAGTGTAGGTTCTGTTTTTTCCACTTTTGTAGCGGTTGATTTTTCACCACAGCTTTGTAACGCAAATGCCAATACAAATACAGAAAATAAAATAAGAGAAAATTTATATTTTAATGTGTCCATTTTTTTGCCTTAAAATCATAAAAAAACCTAAGACAGATTTCTTAATCAGGAAATCTGTCTTAGAAAAATAAATAAGCTGTTTAGCTATTTCCTTTTTTAGGAGATCGTTGAAGAGATGGTGTTGATCGCTTTCCTTTCGATCTTTGCCTTTTTGCCTTTTTGTCCTTAATAGAACAACCCATTGCTTTAGTAAATGAAGGATCAGGATCTTGTCCTTTTTCCATTCTTTCAATGGCAACTTCTACGTATTTATTTTTTATAGTGCTGTCATCACGACTATCGTCAATTGCTCCGATGTATTTTACTACTCGGTTTTTATCTAAAAGAAAAACATGAGGTGTTCGAGTTGCTCCAAATTGAGGATATACTTTTTGACCTTCATCAAATAAATACATAAATGGAAAATCCTTTTCAACTGCTCGAACTTTCATTTCTTCAAAACTATCATCTGCTTTTAAAGCAGGATCGTTTGGATTAATGGCAACGACAGGGTATCCCATTGGTGCATATTTTTTATGTAAGTCAATGATTCGATCTTCATAAGCAATCGATACTGGACAACTGTTGCAAGTGAATATCACAATGTATCCTTTTGCATCTTTGATACCATCCAAAGAAACCATCTTGTCATCTATGTTTTTCAAATTAAAATCAGCAGCGACATCGCCTACTTGATATCCTTTACTTGTTTCGGATACTGTATTAGAAGTGTTTTTGGTTGGAAAAGTGAACCCTGCTATGAGTAAAAATGCAGAGAAAAGTAATATTAATTGTTTCATAATCAATGAGTTATGTTTTTTGAAATAAAAAAATAAGATTAAAAATACGAAATAAGGAGGATTTCTAGGTTATGACTTTCGAAGAGAAGCATTACCTAGACTTATTTGAAAAACAAATTTAATTGGATAAAGTTGCCTTCCAATGTATATTCAAATTAGATGCTGTCATTTTTAGAAACTTGTGGATTGGAGAATTTGTGAAAGGAGAATGCTTTTTTTTCTTGGGAATAAAAAAGTAATATTCTCATCATTGAAAATATTACTTTTTTATAAAAATTAGACTTATAAAATCCGTGCTAGGCATTCAATTTATACTTCACTCCGATGCGTTCCAACTTCGCAATCATCTCGCCATCTACATTCACTTTTCGGCTGACAGAACGGAATTTTAATTTGATCTGATTATCAGGTTCGATGACTTCGATTTTGAGAGGGAGTTTACCTTTGCTGTGTTTGCAAATATCTTCGATCTCATCAATTAAGTCATCTGTGATTTTTGAAACATGCAATTTCAGCGTAATTGATTCTGTCATTTTTAAACCAATGGCAGCAAGCTGTTGAATCTCTTGAACTTTGAATTGATACTCTTCCCGATAATTATTGAACTCGTATTTTCCTTTAATAAAAACAACTTCCCCTGGCTTCATTCGAGCAGCATAATCATTATAATCATCTCGCCACAAAGCTAATTCCATTGACCCATTATAATCTTGGATAGTAAAAAATCCGTAGCCATTCCCCTTTTTATCAATTCGATTATTAGCTGCGATAACTACACCTGCAACGTTTATATTTCCGCCTTTGTGATTTTCCAAATCATCTAAAGTACAAGTCGTATAGTTCTCGATTTCTAATTTATAATCGTCCAAAGGATGACCTGAGATGTAGATTCCAGTTACTTCCTTTTCCTTCGTCAATTTTTCAATCAAACTCCATTCGCGAGCCTGTGGTATTTTTGGCTCAGGACTCAAAATATCTTCAGATGCTCCAAAAAGGGAATTGACTGCTTGCGCTTTTTGAGCTTGATAAGCATTTCCATATCGTAAAAGGTGCTCGATAAACGTATCGTATTTTTCCGAAGGAGCATAATAATGCCATCGTTTCATTTCAGTAAAACAATCCAATCCACCACCTAAAACTAAACTATCGAGACATCTTTTATTAAAAGAACTCAAGTCTAAACGGCGCATCATATCAAAAACATCTTTGAATGGAACACCCGTTGCTCTTTGTTCCAAAACTGCTTCTACTGGTCCTGAACCAACTCCTTTTAAAGCAGTTAACCCAAAACGAATTTGACCTTTTTTATTAACTGAAAAATCAGCTGCACTTTCATTGACATCTGGACTGAGTACATCAATTCCCATCCTTTTGCACTCTCGTAAAAAGAAAGTTAACTTCGAAATATCATTTTTATTATGCGTCAAAACTGAAGCCATAAACTCGGCAGGGTGGTGCGCTTTTAAATAAGCCGTTTGGAATGCAACCAATGCATAACAGGTCGAGTGAGATTTGTTAAATGCGTAGGAGGCAAAGGCTTCCCAGTCTGTCCAAACTTTTTTAACAATGGTTTCGTCGTGTCCATTCTTTTGACAACCTTCCAAAAACTTAGGCCACATCTCATCAATCAACTTCTTCTTTTTCTTACCCATCGCTTTACGCAACATGTCGGCTTCACCTTTGGTAAAGTTGGCGAGCTTTTGCGAAAGTAACATCACTTGCTCTTGATATACGGTAATACCATAAGTCTCCTCCAAATATTCCTTCATATCAGCAAGGTCATATTTGATAGCTTCTTTTCCATGCTTCCGCAAAACGAAAGAAGGAATGTAGGCCAATGGACCAGGACGATATAATGCATTCATCGCAATCAAATCCTCAAATTTGGTTGGGACTAAATCACGTAAATATTTTTGCATTCCAGCAGACTCGTATTGGAAAACTCCAATCGTATCTCCTCGTTGGAAAAGTTTATAAGTCAGTTCATCTTCGAGCGGAATTTCATCAGGGTCAATGTCAAGGTCTTTATTTTCCTTGACCATTTTAATTGCATCCTTGATGATGGTCAACGTTTTTAGACCCAAGAAATCCATTTTCAAAAGTCCTGCATCTTCTGCTACACTATTATCAAATTGACTGACCAACATATCAGAATCTTTGGCAACGGTAACAGGAATATAGTTCGTGATTTCGTCAGGTGTAATGACAACTCCACAGGCGTGTATTCCAGTATTTCGAATCGAGCCTTCAAGCTTTCGAGCAGTCTGTAACATCTTTCCGATGTGGTCAGGTTGCTCTGCTAATTTTCGGAATGCGTAGGCTTTCTCTACATCCTCCGAATTCATTTTACCTTTCAACTTCTTATTGATGTCTCCTTCTTCCAAGACATCTTTTAGTGTTGCACCTAACTGAAGTGGAAAAGTTTTAGCGACTTTATCTACTTCAGAAAGTGGTACATCTAAAACTCGACCGACATCTCGAATACTACTTTTGGCAGCCATCGAACCGTAGGTGATAATTTGAGCAACTTGGTTTCGACCATATTTATCAATTACATAATCGATAACTTTTTGTCGTCCCACATCATCAAAATCAATATCAATATCGGGCATCGAAACCCGCTCAGGATTCAAGAAACGCTCAAAAAGTAAATCGTACTTAATTGGATCAACATTCGTAATTCCCACACAATAAGCAACTGCAGAACCTGCCGCAGATCCCCGACCTGGTCCCACACTCACGCCCATCTGTCGAGCAGTCGTGGTGAAATCTTGCACAATTAAAAAGTATCCAGGATAACCAGAAGCCTTGATGACACTCAATTCAAAGTCCAATCGTTCTTTGATCTCAGGCGTGATGTCACCCCATCTTTTTTTCGCTCCTTGATAAGTCAATCCACGGAGGAAATCATCTTGTGAAGTATATCCTTCGGGAATTGGAAAATTAGGTAAGAGTACATCTCGCGCTAATTCTAGCGTTTCGATTTTATCATAAATTTCCATCGTGTTATCCACCGACTCAGGCAAGTCTTTGAACAAGACTTTCATCTGATCTTGTGTCTTGAAATAAAAGTCAGTACTTGGAAATTTGAAACGACTTTCACTCGCCACACTACTTGCCGTATTGATACATAAAAGAATGTCATGGGGTGCCCAATCTTCTTCTTCCACATAGTGAGTATCATTGGTACAAATCGTTTTTACATTGTATTTTTTAGCGAGTTTGAGGAGAGTTTGATTGATGTCTTCTTGACTAACGCCAAGTCCGTCAATATTTTCCAAACCTCCATGTCGCTGAAATTCGATGTAGTAATCTTCCCCAAAAAGTTCGAGCCACCATTTTAATAATCTTTCTGCTTCTCCATCTTTTCCTCTTAAAACAGCTTGTGGTAATTCCGCTCCGATACAGCAACTTGTGGCAATTAATCCCTCAGAATATTTTTCCAAAAGCTCTTTATCAATTCGAGGATATTTACTGTACAAACCTTCCATATAACCCAATGAACAGAGTTTACAAAGGTTCTCGTAACCCGTTCTATTTTTAGCTAAAAGTAATTGGTGGTATCGTTTATCTTTTTCTCCGTTTGCTCGGGAGAAGGATTTTTTATGTCGATCTTCTACTAAATAGAATTCGCAACCAATGATTGGTTTGATATTTCGTTTTGTAGCCTCAGCAACAAATTTAAATGCACCAAACATATTACCATGATCGGTTAAGGCTACTGCTTTCTGACCATCAGCAGCAGCTTTATCCATCATTCCGGAGATGGAAGATGCTCCATCAAGTAATGAATATTGAGTATGGCAATGGAGGTGAACGAATTCTGGCATGGTATCCCCTTTTATTTGTAGAAAAAATACGTGTGAGTATTGTTATTTGATTTTCACAAGATAGTCAAAATGAAAAATATTAAAGGTGTCGAAGAACCTATTTTTCGAAAGATTTTTAAACTTGAGAACTAAAAATCAGGTGGGTTGGAAAGTATTCACTTATCCTTTTTCTAGCTAGCTATTTCATTTTAGTATTCAAAATGAAAATTTCGATTAAGGTTTTAGATTAAATAAAAAAGCACCTAAGAGAATTTAAGGAGAGATAGATTCTCTTAAGTGCTTATTCTGGAAAATAAGAGGACAAGACTAATTGCTAGGGCCTTTTTCCCAAAGAAATTATATTCGTAAATATTCGATATGCGCCAGGAACACCAGCAGGTAATTCTCTAAACCAAGAATAACCGGTGTACACATAATATCCTTTTCCATATTTTGCTACCAATAAACCTCCATCTAAAGCAGGCTCATTTGGGTCATTGGAGGATAGAATCGCTTCAAAGTTTTCGTCCCATTCATCTGGGAAATATAATCCACGTTCTTGTACCCAACCTTCAAAGTCTTTGGAAGTAATTTTATTTGGGTAATTCATCACGTGATGATCTGGTTTTAAAATACGAACCTCCGCTTCTTCCACGGCAACTCGACCTCTTGAAATATTCATTGGATAAGGAGCGACTTTTTCTTTAGGTAATTTTAGACGATGACCAGTATTGTATTGCACAACCATAGTTCCTCCTTGATTCACGTATTCAAATAATTTGTCTTGATAAAATTTGATTCGATCAATTGTGTTGTAGGCTCTAATTCCTAAGATAACAGCATCGAATTTTTTCAAATTTGCAGGTGTGATATCCTTATCTTCGAGCAAAGTGACGTTGTATCCAATCTGTTCTAAATTGATTGGAATTTCATCTCCAGCTCCCATGATGTATCCAATATTTTGACCTTCTTTTTTCAAATCAATTTTAACCACTTTGGCTTCTGAATTTTTTACTACTGTCTGAGTTGGAATATGGTCGTACTCAATAGAAATTAATTCTTGAGTATATGTTTCTTCTCCAATTTTCACCAAAGGAGAAATAAATTTTACTTCCTGGTTCCTAGAAGGATATAATTTGAAGGTGAAAGATTGTTCTTCACCTTTCATTTGTAAATCAAAATCAACCCGTGCTGGTTCTACTCTCCAATTCTTGTCAGAGCATAACTCCAAAGTTCCTTTCACATTTTTTTTCCCTGACTTTAATAAAACTGTTACGTCTTTTGGTTGGTTGTCTGAGAAGACAAAAACCTTTTCTGTCAAGTTGGCGAAAATAGGAATAGTCACTTCGAATGGTCGGTAAACTTCTCCTTTTACAGGATCTGTTTTTTTGTAAATAACGTCTCGTTCAATAGATAAAGGTAGACCTTCAACATTCAAATTAAATCGAACCTTAAAAGTACGAGGTGTATTTGGCAATCCTCTAAGTTCTTGATTTTCAACTGAGTACATTCCTAAACTTGCTTTTTTAGTCAACCAATATGGTCCTGTCAAAGGCATATCGTCGGGCAAGTTTAATTTTTTAGAAAATTGAAAAGTTTGATTTCTATCCAATTTTAGACTCAAAGTAGAATCCATTTCAGTTGGCAAATAATCCACACTTAATAATTCCACATTTGCAGAGGAACGGTTAATTACTTCCATTGATAATTCCACTTGCTCTCCTGGAGTTGCAGAATAATCATCTGCTTTTACTTCCGCAAATAATCCCATGGAGCCAATAATAATCTCTTCTAATTCTTCTAATTTTATTTTTTTATAATAGCTGTCTGGCAAGTTGGAAATCATTTTATAGGCCTCAGTCAATTGAGGTAAACTTGCTGAAGGATTTCCATAATTAAAATTACGATCTATCTGTGTTAATAATTTTCCAATCGGAGCACCACCTTTTAAACGAGTCCAAGTAGTATTGATTCCATCGAAGATGTCTTCTTTATTTTTAGGCATATCACCTTTTAGTAATTCTAAATATTCCATTTGTGCACCACGCGAAGGAGTGGAACCCATCCCTTGACATTTGTGCATGCTTCGACTTTCTGCAGCGATTTCATTATTTGACTTTCCTTTGATTGGGTAGTAAACACCTGCATCAACAGCAGCCATTTTTGATTTGTCTGCAGCGGCAAATTTTTCACGACTTCCATAAAACCACCATGAAGTATTCATGAACAAACGTTGTGGCTGCCAAGCTTTTACATGTTTTAGTTGTTCTGGAAATTTTGTTTTATCCCCGACGAGATTCCATGCTTTGTGCGAAAGAACTGCTGAAGAAGTATGATGGCCATGAGTACGTCTTCCTGAATCATGTGAAAAACGATTGATCACCACATCTGGTTGGAATTTACGAATTGCCCAAACTACATCAGCCAATACTTCATCTTGTTCCCAGATTTCTAAAGTCTCATCTGGTTTTTTTGAATAACCAAAATCATTGGCTCGACTAAACATTTGCTTTCCTCCATCTACTCGTCGAGCTGCTAGAAGTTCTTCCGTTCGAATTACTCCAAGTAATTCTCTAATCTCTGGACCAATTAAATTTTGACCACCATCACCTCTCGTCAAAGAAAGATAGGCTGTATTCATTTTGAGTTCATTGGAAAGGTACGCGATCATTCGAGTATTCTCATCATCGGGATGTGCTGCGACATAGAGTACAGTTCCGAGAACTTGAAGTTTTTGAATTTTTTCGTGGAGATCACCTGAAGTAAGTTTTTTAGGTGATTGAGCAGTTGCATTTTTTACTAAAAAAATACTTAGAAAAAGGAGCAATGTGATATTTAAAATTTTCTTCATTATTAATTCTTTTACATTTATTTTGAAGGACAAATATAAAAAGGTTTCAATTGAAAAAAGGTTTAAAGTTGAGAAGATCACTTTGTTGTCAAAGGTGAGACTAGTATGGAGTATATCATAATGTAGCGGTCTGCTTCAGTAGACCTAAAAAATCACCAATTATTCATTTATTATTATCAATTGAAGCAAATCGCTACGTGGAAGGTTTTATTAAAAAGAAAATTTCAAACGCAAACGGTAGGCTAGATTTCCCTCTAAAGTCGGATTAGCATATTCTCCAAACCGATAATAAATTCCAGCTCCAAGACCAAGATACATAATATTGAAATAATTAAATCTCATTAAATTATCGGCTCGCAATCCACTTTCAAAAAAACCTTTTTCCATCGTTTTAAATTCAACGCCTTGGTGAAATTGTGGATTATTAAGAGAACCGAAACCGACATTTTGTACGATAGAAATTTCAGGTTTAAATTTTTTACTTTTAAAAAGCAATGTTTCGAAGTTATGTTCAAAAAATAGGTGGACGAATTGGTCAGATAAAAATTCATAGATGTCCATGGTTTGAAAAGAATTTTCTATTTCTAGATATTGAAAACCTCGACCAATTCCGCTTGCTGAATAAAGACGATTGTAAGGTAGTTTTCCACTAGTTAGCCCTGCTTCGATTCTAATGGAAGTTTCTCCTAGACCTCGAGTTCTAAAATTATCTTCAACTGACAATGCTATCTTTTGAAAATCAAAATCTCCTTGCCAAATATCTTTCAAACCTTTTTTATAAGATAAATAGATCAAGGGAAAACGAGAGGATGAAATTTCTGTTCCGAATACTCGAACTATTTTTTCGGCAAAAGCAAAGCGTAAGTCAACACCTATTTCTGTAAAGTTAAATTTCTCAAAGTCTAGATCACTTCCATCAAATTGATATTCATATTGAGGTTGCCAAATGCTTTGGCCGAAGGATAAATTGAATTGTACCGTATGTTTTAATCTGCCTTTGAGGTGGACAGATTTATTTTCCCAGCGATCCATTCGGTTCGCATATAATTGTCTAGAAAAAAGTTGTGGCTCAGCCGTTAAAACTAAGGCTGCGGGTTCACTTAAATCTTGCTGGTAATTAAATTTTAGTTGGAGTTTTTCGTCAGGTAAAAAATTAAATAACAATGCTCCTCCGTATTTCCAATTTTCATCAGAGAAACCATATCCGCCATAACCACTTAGTTCAAAATATTTGCTCAATTGATCATTTGTACTCAAACCTAAACCAAGTCGAATGTTTTCAAAGTCATTGAAAGACAGTACTTTAGGTAGCAAAATATCAATTTTATTAATTGGAAAACGGCCACTAGCTAATGCTTCAGATAGATCAAGAATTTGATCAAATTTATTCTTTTTGCCAATCGAATCCACAACGATATATGTCTTTTCTTCTTTTTGATTAAGCACTTTGGGACGATAATTTAGCCAAATCGAATCTACTTTTTCATTGGCATTTTTAGCAGTCGTGTAGCCTTGGATCTTGAAATCTTTTTTATCCAATTTTGGGTTGAGTTGGACTAGTGAAAGGTAGCTTTTTCCACTTATCCTCGTACCGATGTATTTATGTGGATATTTGGAAGCTTCAATAACAAAATTGAGTTGTTCAGGAAACCATTGTTTATCGTCGATATTCTTATAACGCTGCTCAATTTTCATTTGAATAAATGATTTATCGAAGGGCTCTGCAATTACATTTTGCAAAGCATAGCCATTGGTATTGACGTATAAAACACCTTTGAGGCCTTCAAAATTTTTCCCTTTTCGAGGATGGTAGGAAATAATAAAAACAGAATCTGTTTTTTGTAACAATGTATCTACAATGTTGAAAAAATACTTCTTAGTACTGTTGAGACTGATTGGATTGAGAAATGCTTTGTCTAAAATTTCGATGTGATCTCCATAAAAAGAGAAGGGTTGAAAGTCACTCGCCAAAGCAACAAAAGATGGATCTTGAAATCCAGAAACCCGATTATGTAAAACATGTTCTCTATTTTTTTCTGGAAATAAAAAACTACGTTCGCTTACAGATTCCATGATGAAAAGATGGCTCAATTCAGTATTGCGGAGTACCTTTTCAAAATATTGAGATTGCTTTTGTTTTTCCTTCTTTTTTGAATGCTTTTGTTTTTCTTGAAATTTTTTAATTTCAGTTTTATTAGGGAGCTGCTCAACAATCATTTTGTTGTAGATAAGACATTGGAAGGATTCCATTCTTTCAGGATTGTTTTGGTCTCGATTTTTTACAACATTTCGAATAATTCGATGGGCTGGATTTTCGCCTGCAATAACAACTGCTTCTTGCAAGTCGAAAGCAGTTGATTTCATTTGTAAGATTAATTTTTTTTCAAAATTTTCTTTTTGAACTGTGTAAATTAATTTTTCAAAACCAACAAAACTAAGCGTCAATGTTTGAATTGATTCATTTGATTCGATGGAAAATTTTCCATCAATATCTGAACTAACACCATCAGTTTGGTTTTTATTGATTAAAATATTAACGAAGGGGAGTGGTTCGTTTTTTTGGTCGATTACTATTCCTGAAATAGATAATTGACTGAAAATGAGAGTTTTATAAAAAATAAAGAAGATTAAGAAGAGTAATTTTTTATGCATTACATTTTTTGTTTTCCAAAAATAAAATCTCGTTTTGGATTAATTTGTTCCTAATTTAAAACCTGTTTTTAAAAAACTTATTTTCCTAGCCTATATATTTTACGTTGTTTTGAAAACAGATTTTGGAAAAGACAAATATGTTCCTATTTTTATGTGAACAGTAAAAAAAGATTAAATGACTTTAGCACAAATTAAAGAAAATTTACGATCCTTAATTATTAAGGATTTGGGAAAGGCATTGGAAAAATTCAAATCAATTTTAGATTCAGAGTCCAGTTATATCACTCCAACTATTTTGCATCAATCGAATCATAGTGCATTGAAAAAGGAAATTATTAGTGGGACGATCCCTGATGCAAGAATAAATTTGACTCGAAATAGAATTCGTGCAGGGCTTCTTGATATGATAAGTGATTTGGAAGAGGATGATGTAAATATGGTTGCAGCGGCAGAAAATTTGAAGCCTGCTAAAGGTGCTCAAAATAATACTCCAGATAATAATGTTGAGCAAGAACCTCCAAATCCCGTTGATGCAAATTCGGGTATCTACATTTCCTACGCGTGGGGTGGAGAAAGCGAAAAAATTGTGGATTTATTAGATACAGAACTTCAAGAGAGAAGTATCAAAGTGATTCGTGACAAAAGAGATTTAGGGTACAAGGGAAGCATCACCGAATTTATGAAAGACATAGGTAAGGGAAATAAAGTAATCGTAATTATCAGTAAGAAATATTTGGAATCAGAAAACTGTATGTTTGAGCTGACACAAGTTTACGAGAATAAAGATTTTGCAA
The DNA here is from genome assembly GCA_905480595.1 of uncultured Saprospiraceae bacterium. Lineage (GTDB taxonomy): Bacteria > Bacteroidota > Bacteroidia > Chitinophagales > Saprospiraceae > CAJQQY01. Next base: position 12,842 of record CAJQQY010000473.1, read on the forward strand.
AACGGATTTTTCCGATTGTTTTGGCAGATGCAGATATTTATAAACCGCTCAATAGAATTAATTATATCAAATATTGGGATGGGAAAATTCAAGAATTAGATCAAGCCATTAAGTCACTTGAGCGGGGAACGGATGTTTTAGATTTGAATAGGGAGTTAAATAATTATGGAAAGATAAGAGTGTTATTTAGTGATATCGCTTTTATTTTAAAAGATATGAATACTCTATCTCCTGAGATTCATCAAGGGCAAAAATTTGATACACTTTATCGAATGTTATCTGGATCTTGATTTTAACTACCTGACAGTCAATATGTTGTAATAAAGAAGTGGAGTTGTCGAACTTAATCGATAACTCCACTTTTTTATTTTTAAACTATTTGGATTCGTTTATTTAGGATCTTTTATTTCGAAATTATCCAAAAATCCAGTATGGAACTTTCCTGATTTAAAAGTTTCATCTTCCATTAATTGTTGGTGAAATGGAATGGTCGTTTTGACACCTTCTACAATAAATTCATCCAAAGCTCTTTTCATTTTTTTGATACACTCCTCACGAGTTTGTGCTCGACAAATTAGTTTTGCAATCATCGAATCGTAGTATGGTGGAATTTCATAACCAGCATACACATGTGTATCAACTCGAACTCCGTGGCCTTTAGCACTATGGAAAGAAGTAATTTTTCCAGGTGAAGGACGGAAATTTTTGAATACATCTTCTGCATTGATTCGACATTCGATGGCATGCATCGAAGGGATATAATTTTTCCCAGAGATCGGCTCACCTGCAGCGATTTTAATTTGCTCTTTGATCAAGTCATGATCGATGACCTCTTCAGTAACTGTGTGCTCTACTTGGATACGAGTATTCATTTCCATGAAGTAGAAATTTTTGTGCTTGTCCACTAAAAACTCTACCGTTCCCACACCTTCGTAACCGATATATTCTGCAGCTAAGATAGCTGCATCTCCCATTTTTTTACGAAGTGCCTTAGTCATAAACGGAGAAGGAGCTTCCTCCACCAATTTTTGATGACGTCGCTGAATCGAACAATCTCTTTCTGACAAGTGGCAAGCTTTACCTGTTTGATCAGAAGCGATTTGGATTTCGATATGACGAGGTTCTTCGATAAATTTTTCGATATAAATTCCATCATTAGTAAATGATGCTTTTGCTTCTTGCTTAGCTTGATCCCAAGCTTCCTGAAAACCATCTGGTTCCGAAACGATTCGCATTCCTTTTCCACCACCACCAGCAGTTGCTTTTAAGATGACAGGATAGCCAATTTCTTCAGCTAATTTTAATCCTGATTTCAAATCTTTTAGCAAACCTCCAGAACCAGGAACAACAGGAACACCTGCTTTGATCATAGTTTCTTTGGCGGTAATTTTATCTCCCATTTTTCTAATGTGCTCTGGAGTTGGGCCAATAAATTTGATACCATATTCAGCACAAACTTCCGCAAAATCAGCATTTTCAGCTAAAAAACCGTAGCCAGGATGCAAAGCATCAGCATTGGTTATTTCAACTGCAGCCATGATTCTAGGAATACTTAAGTAAGATTCAGCAGATGATGCTGGTCCGATACAAACTGCTTCGTCGGCAAACCTTACATGAAGACTATCTTTATCTGCGGTAGAGTAAACTGCAACGGTTTTTATTCCCATTTCTTTGCAAGTTCTGATAACTCGCAAGGCAATTTCCCCCCGATTAGCGATGAGTATTTTTTTAAACATACTATTCTTGGATAAAATGTAAAAATGTAAAAATGATTGATTGAGTAAATGATAAAAGGTATTTACTCGCTAATCACTTCACGATTTAAATCATTGATTAGACTAAATAGGTTCTACTTCAAATAAGGGTTGATCGTATTGAACAGGTGATTCATTGTCAACTAAGATTTTAACAATTTTACCACTTACTTCTGATTCAATTTCATTGAATAGTTTCATGGCTTCTACGATACAAACTACTGTTCCTACTTCTACAACTGAACCAATCCCTACGAATGAATCTTTATCTGGACCTGAGGAACGATAAAAAGTGCCTACGATAGGAGACTTGATTATTAAAGTATTTGCACTTGAGCTTTCAGGAGCCTCATTAGGTGTTGGAGCTGCTGCTGCTGTTGGAGCGGCAGGCGCTGGAGCAACAGGAGGTGGTGTAGCCATAGCAGGCATAGCTGCAGGAACCGAAACTACTTGAGGTGCAGAATGTAGAGCTTGAATATCTCTAGCTCGTACTTTTCCATATTTTTTAGTACGAATAGAAAGTTCAAAATCACCATCTTTTAATTTGAATTCTGTAAGATTAGATTTATTGATGAGCTTAACTAGCTCTTGAATTTCATTAAATTTCATATTGCTCTTTGGTTATTTAGTACGTTCGTGTTGATGTTTATTTTTTATAACTACTTAATTCTAGATATGTTTATTTTTTATGAAAATAAAAAAAGTCAAGTAGGAACTAAGTTAGCCAAAATTTTTAAAATCGAAAATATTAAGCGATCAAAAACCACTTAACTATTTAGCTCGCTCTACGTAACTTGCTGTACGTGTATCAATTTTGATTTTTTCACCTTCTGTGATGAATAGAGGAACTCTAATTTCAGCACCTGTTTCTACAGTTGCTGGTTTGGTAGCATTAGTTGCAGTATTACCTTTCAATCCTGGCTCAGTACGAGTTACTTCCAAAACTATATATTGAGGCTGTTCGATCGTCAAAGGAATTTCTTTTTCTGCATGGAAAAGCATCTCAACTGAACTTCCTTCTTTCAATAATTTAGGATTATCGATCATCTCTTCTTGGATACTAATTTGTTCATAAGTATCATTATCCATGAAGTTATAACCCATTTCATCTTTATATAAAAATTGATAATGACGTCTTTCAACTCTAACAATAGTTATTTTATGACTTGAAGGCCATGTATTATCTACTACTTTTCCATTCGTCAAACTTTTTAATTTGGTACGGACAAAAGCAGGTCCTTTCCCTGGTTTTACATGAAGAAACTCAACAACAGTATAAATGTCGTTGTTGTGTTCAATACATAATCCATTTCTGATTTCTGATGTATTTGCCATCTAAATTTAATTTTTTGCCAACAATCTAATTTTGCTAGCAGGTTAAAAAAGCGGCGCAAAGATAGGGATTTTTAGGTGGAGTTAAATCTTTATCTTTTGAATATTTGGAAATTTAAGGAAAGAGTAGATAATTGAGGGATTTAACTCTGTTTTTGAGGTTTTATTGAGGATAATTGAAATGAATCTAAGAAGGAAAGACGCGAAAATTCGCAATAAGTTGTTGATTTATTTTGAATATTCACTTTTTTCAAGGAATCAAAATTTTTAATGCCTTTGGCAAAATTGAAAATTCCACAGGTGTTTCTCCAATATATTCACCATCCACTTCCACACCTGTTGGTTCATCATCCATCGTTTCTACTCTAATTTTTTTTGTAAAAAAACCTTCTACTTTAGAATGCTCTAAAAGTGAAGCATTGTAAAATCGGTAAGAATTTAAAATAACCGCTAATTTCGAAAGTTTGCGTGCAAAAGTGAGAGCAAATTGACCATCATCTGGAATTGCATGTGGAACTAATTGCATTCCTCCTCCTGAATATTTGCAAATTCCCACATTGATGATGTAAAAAAAATCGACAACTTCTTTTTCGTCAAAAATTAATTTAGCTCGATGAATTTTATATTTAAATAATCCTCGAATTGCGTGGAGTAGGTATTGAATTTTTGGAAAATACCAATTTTTTCCTTCTGATAATTGAACTCCGAAAGCATCGTAGGCCATTCCAGCTACATTGATAAAATAGCGTTCTAGTTTTTTTTCATTAGAGATGCAATTGATGAGACCTGCATCTTGAAAAGTGGTTTTTTCTTTTTTTAAAACTTCTATCCAAGAAGTTAAATGTTTTGGAATTTTATGTGTTTTGATCCAGTCATTTCCAGTTCCAACAGGTAAAAGTGCAAAAGTGACTTCAGACGAATGGATTATTGTTTGTTGTAAAATTCCATTCGCTACTTCATTCCCAGTTCCATCTCCACCGACTGCTATGATCTTTCTAAAACCATTTTTAATAGCTTCTTTTGCTAATTCAGTTGCGTGATTTTTATGCGTAGTTTTTTTATCAAAAAAATTAATATTATTGTCCGTTAAAAATTGTTGAATGTTGTCCCATTGTTTCCCCATTCGACCTCCATTTGCTTTAGGATTGACTATGATGAACCATTTTGATTTTTTTATTTTTGACAAAATATATTCTTTTAAGTTATATGTTTATCTTCCGATTTGTCTGGAATGATCTGTAGTTTATAAATGAAATTCCATTTTTTTATCCGAAAAAAGAAATCACTCATAGATTTTTATTCCATTTTTTGAGTTTTAATCTTTATCATTGAATTCTCAAATGAGAACGATTAACTCAAAACTATTTTCATTTTAAACAAAGTTCGTTCACTCAAAAACGAACTCGTTTAAGAACCAACTGATCAAATCAATTTATGAATATTTTAAGTTTAGAAAATGTAAGGAAAACTTACGATAAACACGTTGCCGTTGATGGGGTAAGTTTTAATATGCCCAAAGGTTGTGTGTTTGGAATGCTTGGCCCCAATGGTGCAGGAAAAACTTCCCTCATTCGAATCATAACCACGATCACTCAAGCTGATAGTGGAGTTGTGCTTTATAATGGAGAGAAACTCAATGATAATCATCCTTCCAAAATTGGATACATGCCCGAGGAACGTGGGTTGTATAAAAAAATGAAAGTGGGAGATCATCTTATTTATCTAGCTCGACTCAAAGGTTTGTCAAAAACAGATGCGAACCGAGAAATTAAATCCTGGTTTGAAAAATTCGGAATCGAAGATTGGTGGGAGAAAAAAGTAGAAGAACTTTCAAAAGGGATGCAACAGAAGATTCAATTTATTTCGACTGTAGTTCATCGTCCAGGTTTGTTGATTTAGGATGAACCATTTTCAGGTTTGGATCCAATTAATACGAATTTGATTAAAGATGAAATTGACGAATTGCATCGAAATGGAACGAGTATCATTTTTTCAACACATAGAATGGAGCAAGTCGAAGAGGTTTGCGAATTTATGGTCTTGATTAACCAAGGGAAGAATGTGCTCGAAGGTTCGGTCAAAGATGTGAAAAATCAATACAAGGAAAATTTATTTAAAATAGATTTTGATGGCGAACTTCCAGTTGATGCATTGGCTCAAACCAAGATCGTCACACAAAAAGATCATTCGATCACCGTTCAATTAAATGAAGGTGACGATTCGAATGCATTGCTTCGGCACTTGATCCAAAAGGATGTTCACATCCACTCCTTCAATGAAATCCTTCCTACTTTGAATGAAATTTTTATTAGAAAAGTAGCATCATCTAATCTCGAAAAAACAACTATTTAAGCATGGATAAACTTTGGCTCATCGTACAACGCGAATATCTGACTCGGGTAAAAAAGATGTCATTTATTCTAGCGACAATTCTTACACCATTGGCATTTGGATTATTTTTTATTGTAGTCGGTTTTATTTTTTCCTATGAAGATGGAGACGTGAAACAGATTGCAATTAGTGATCCGGGCAATGTATTAAGTGTATCAAAAATTCCAAATACGAAATCAATTACTTTTACCAAACCTCAAAAAGATTTGGAGGAATTGAAAAAAGATGTGGAGAATGAAAAATATTCAGGAGTGATTGCAATTCCAATAATTAAAAACCTTTATGATAAAAGTATTGAAGTGGATTATTTCTATTCTGAAAATGGATTAGATATTGATTCCAAAAATAAAATTGAAAGAAGTTTAAATCGCTTTTTGCGAGAGTATAAGGTTAACAAATTAGGGCTAGATAAAAAAAATCTAGAAGCACTTGAAGGGGAACTAAAATTGAGAACACTTTCCATTTCAGATGAGGAGAAAGATACCTCAATGAAAGCTGGAGTTGGTGCTGCGATTGGTGGGTTCATGGGGTTCATCATGTATATGACTGTATTTATTTATGGGATGATGGTGATGCGTTCGGTGATGGAAGAAAAAGTAAATCGTATTGTAGAGGTGATGATTTCTTCGGTAAAACCATTCCAATTGATGATGGGAAAAATTATTGGAGTTGGTGGAGTGGGGCTGACTCAGGTTGCTATCTGGGCAATTTTGATTCCGATAATTAGTATCTCAGTTCAGTTAATTTTTGGATTCGATCCTGAAGCAATGAATGAAGGCGCAGCTGGAATGTCAGGAGGAGTGGATCAAGAAGAAATGGCTTATCAAGTTGCTCAAGTTATGCTTGAGCTTAAATCTCAAAATTGGTGGTTGATTGCACCTTTATTTGTGTTGTACTTTTTAGGTGGCTACTTTTTGTATGCTTCGCTTTTTGCAGCAGTAGGTTCAGCAATGGGAGATGATTTGGGAGAAGGGCAAGCGTTGACTATTCCGATTACGATTCCTGTAATTTTAGCTTTATACATTATGATGGTTGCGGTAAAATCACCAAATAGTAGCTTAGCAGTTTGGGCATCGATCTTTCCTTTATTCTCTCCGATTGTGATGCCATCGAGGTTAGCATTTTCCCCGCCTGCTTGGCAGATTGCCTTGTCTGTAGTTGTATTAATTGCGACGTGTGTATTTTTCGTTTGGCTTTCTGCAAGAATATATAGAGTTGGAATTTTGATGTATGGAAAGAAAGTAACGTTGAAGGAGATTGGGAAATGGATGTTTAGAGCGTAAAATTGATCATACTGTCTTGTCCTGAAATAAAGACCTTCCAGAGTTAAAAAATCTGGAAGGTCTTTTTATTTACGAAAACTCCTCATTCACTTCCATCAGAGAACGAAAAGCAACATATTTTCCTTCGTATCGATCAGTATGATCTTTTTGCAAAGCTGGTGCAAATTGTTCTTGATATTTTTGAAAGGTTTCCATATTGGGAGCTATGTATTGAAAAGAATAAGTTAAGCCATCCGTTTCATCGCTTCCTAATAATCGACAAACTTTACTTTCCAAAAATAGTCCTGTTTTCATTACCTCAGGGACATGAATTTCTGTCATCCATTTGAGCCATTCATCGTGAGAGGCATGTTCGATAACTACTGTTACATTGTAAAATACTTTTTTCATAATTCTATTTTATCAAAAAAAATAATGGTGCAAAAGTACCAACTTTTGCGCCATTATTTGAAATCCTTTTTTATAAAAAGAAAATTATTGAACAGTATCGCCTCTTAATTTTCTAAATCGTTTTCGAGCTTCAACTGCAAAAGTACTTCCTGAAAAATCGATAAAAATTCGTTCGTACAAAGCTTTTGCTTTTTCCAGATCATTTAATTGATTTTCATAAAGGCTAGCTAATTCAAACATTGCATTATCCGCTCGAATTTCTTCGATATGATTATCAATTATTTTTTGATAAACAGTTTCTGCCTTTTGATACTCCCGTTTTTTGACAAGAATTTTAGCTTCCAAGTAAAGCATATCGTCTTGCAGCGTGTGTCCAGGAAACATAGTTGCCAAAGAATCTAATTTTGTAAAGGCATCGCTGAAACGATTTTGGAAAACTAATAATTCCGCTTGGGAATACATAGTGATTGGAGTTGCAATAGTATCTAATCCTAAATTATCCATGATAAAGATGGATAAATCTAAAGCGTCATTGGCAATTAATTTTGAAGTCGATGCTTTCAAAATATCAAACTGTGCTTGCGCCCATTGGTAGTCACCTGCGTAGTAAGAAAGCTTGGCATTTCTGAAACGAGCTTCATGACCTAGAATATCATCTTTAAACTCTTTGTCCACCTGTGAGTACAATAACGTGGACTCCCAAACTTCTCCTTTCATCAAATAAAAATCAGCTAAACTTAATTTTCCTTTTGCTAAAATATATCTGTTCAATCCTTTATACTCAACCATTTGTTGCAATAAAGAAATTGCCTTATCCAAATCATTTAAATAAAATGCTTCCAAATCTGCTAATTCAGCAACGATGGTAGCTGTTGATTTTCTTTTTCCAAACTCCTCTAAAAATGATTCGTATTCAGTTTCTAGAGTTTTTAAATCTTCCTGAGTATAATCAAATCCCTCTGTTAATTTTTTTCGTTTGCAGGTTAAAGATTCTCTTTTCGACTCAATATAATAGCTCGACATATGTCCTTTTTCAGCAACGATATAATCGTAGGCAGTAATAGCAGAATCATAGTCTTTATCGTTGGCTGCTATCTCAGCCAAGCGATAAATTCGTCCACCATTTTCTTTTAGTCTTCGATCCAAGGCTTTTACTTGACGGAAGGCATTTCTGTAATCTTTCTTTTGGATAAAAACCCAAATCAATAATTCAGGATAAGCAACAACTTCGTCACTATCTTGAATTCGAGAATATAATTGAGTTTGGAGTTCTACAAAATCATCATTACTCAAATATCTTTGAAAAAGTGTTTTCATCGAATTCAATCGACTAGGATTATGAGCTAGACTATTGAGATAATTCGTGATCATTTTTTCAGTATCACCTTTTCTCCGATATAAATCACCTAAGTTATAGGCAAAAATATTATCATCTTTTAAAATGTTCGCACCCTTTTCATAAGCCTTAATTGCGAGATCATATTTTGTCAGGTTGATAAAAGCATTGGCAAGTCGAGTAATGGCAAATCTATCTGCAGGCAATTTTTTAATCGCTTTTTCATATTGCTTTACCGCTTCCTCATCTTTATATTGTCGTTCATAAAGATTTCCATAAGTCACATAGAGTTGGACTTGTTTTGGATTTTTTTTGAGTTGTTTTTTGATTACTTTTTCAGCCTCAGAATACCTTTCCAGAGCCAACATACAATCCATATATCGATTGAGATAGTAATCGTTTCTATTATTTTTCTTAAATAATTTTTCATATAAAACGGCAGCTTTTTCAAATTCTCCATCCACATAATATTGCTGCGCCAGTTTAGAATCATTATTCCCTGGCTGTCCTTGACTTAACAATGGTGTTGAAAAAGCTAAAAGTATAATTAGTAGTATCCGCATTTCGGTATTATTTTTTGTTCTATGGGATTTGTAATAGAACTATTTTACATTTAATTAAAAACGCTTTGGTTGCTTAAAAGTTGCCATAGTAGCGTTTTAGTAAGATGAACTTTTTTTATAGATTAATACAAGATATAGTTTGTATTACTTAAAAGTACAAAATAAACGAAAAACGGTTGCTTCGAAATATTCGAAACAACCGTTTTTTATTATAATCTGTAGGAAAATTATCCTTGTAATTTGAAGCTTACAGGAAGAGTAAACCAAACTTTTACAGGTTTTCCTCTTTGTTTTCCTGGAACCCATTTTTGTCCCATGGTGTTCATTAAGTTTACAACACGTTCTGCTTCTTTTCCTGTTCCTCCACCTGGGTCTCTAAGAACTTGTACTTTACTTACAGAACCATCTCTGTCTACCATGAATTTAAGAATAGCTCTACCTTCAATTCCGTTTTCACGAGCGACAGCAGGATATTTGATATTACTATAAATGAATTTCAACATTTCTGCATCAGAACATTCTTTTAATTCTTTTTTACTTTTCCCTTGACCTTCACAGCCAGGGAAACGAGGCATATCTTCAACTACTTTAAAGATTTTCTCCTCTTCAGGTTCTTCCACAACTTCCTCTACCTCAGGCTCTTCTTCCTCTACAGGCTCTTCTTCAAGAATTTCTACAGCCTCATCTTCATCAATATCCATATCGGCAAAGTCAGGCTCATCCTCTTCCATGATTTCTTCTTCTGGAACTTCTTCAATTACTGGTGGTGGTGGTGGTGGTGGTGGTGGTGGTGGTTCCGCCGTTCGTGGTGGCTCTTGTTCAATATCTTCATCTATCTCCATTGCATCATCTGGAATGAAAACTTCATCAGGGTAACTAGTCCAGCTAAACGCCAAAACAGCTAATGCAAGTGAAGAAATTAGACCGATGTTAAAAACAGTACCACTTTTTCGTAGAACATCTACAGGTGCATATTTATTTCTTCCATCGAGTGGAGAATTTTTAGGTTGATCTGCAAACTTTGCAGTCAACTCTCCTGATGCAGCTTTTTTTGCAATCTGACTTTTAATCAGAAGGACAGCTACAATTAGGACCGAAATCAAACCAAGAAGAATATACGTAAGCGTAAGTCCTGGTATTGAGAGGTCAACGAATAGCAAAAAATTAGTCATATTTTTTTATTAAAAAATTAAAAAAAAGTAGTCCAGTAAATGAACCGATAATATTAGCAATTATATCTAAATATTCAAAATATCTTCCGGGGAAAAAGGCATATTGCGTCACTTCCATACCGATTCCGTAAAGAATACTGATACTTAATGCAATTTGAACTCCTTTTTCCTTCCATTTGGAAGATGTGGAAAGAAATCCTCTCAACAATAAAAATGTGAAGATTCCATAAATCCCAAAGTGTCCAATCTTATCCATCGAAAAAAAATCCCACCATGATTCAGGTAAATTGATTGTTCCTTTTGTAGAAAAATATAAAATCAGAAATGCCCAAAGTATAGCTGGAATTAATTTTTTAAACATTCAATCCTCTTTTGGTTGATTTACTATATTAGATGTAAATGAAAATATTTTTGGTGTGTGGGGTTTATTTTTTTTTGAAAAAATAAACATATATCACTCATCATTAAAGAATTTAGCTAATCAATCCTTTATAGTCATCAGCACTTAAAAGCATTTTCACCTCTTCAGGATCTGAAATTTTTACTTTTACAATCCAACCATCGCCATATGGATCAGAATTTAATAATCCAGGATTATCTCCTTCTGATTCGTCTAATTCTGAGTTGAATTCTAAAACCTCACCGGTAAGTGGCATAAATAATTCAGAAGTCGTTTTTACTGCTTCAACTGTTCCAAAAATACCATCTGCTTCAACATTATCTCCAACAGTATCTACTTCAACATAAACGATTTCACCCAATTCGCCTTGTGCATAATCGGTGATACCTATATATGCAGTACCATCTTCTTCCAATCGAATCCATTCATGCTCTTTAGTGTACTTTAAATTTTTAGGTAAATTCATGATTTCTTGTTTGATTTTATTTAAAATTATATTCAGTTCAATTCGCCAAAAATAGGAGAATTTTTATCGTTTTATAAATATGACTAGGAATTTTTTTACTCCATTTGATTTTTACCCTTCGGTTATTATTTTGAAGCAATGAAAAAAGAGCAGTTTCAAATTAATGAAACTGCTCTTTTTTATTGATACCGAAACGACTTAGGAAAGTCGTTCTACTTAAATCATATTTTCAGGACGAACCCAAGCGTCAAAATCTTTCTCCGTCAAGTATCCTAATTTTAAAGCTGCTGCTTTAAGTGTAGTTCCTTCTTTATATGCTTTTTTCGCAATAGTTGAAGCTTTGTCGTAACCGATGTGTGTATTCAAGGCAGTTACGAGCATCAATGAATTATGCAAATTCTCTTCGATTCTTTGGTAATTTGGAACGATTCCTTTTGCACAGTTTTCATCAAAACTTCGACAAGCATCTCCGATCAATCTTGCTGAAAAAAGGAAATTAAAAATCATCATTGGTTTAAAAACATTTAATTCAAAATGTCCAGTCATACCTCCGACATTGATCGCAACATCATTTCCAACAACTTGAGCCATTGCCATCGTAAGTGCTTCCGATTGAGTTGGATTTACTTTTCCAGGCATAATTGACGAACCAGGTTCGTTGGCAGGAATGATTAATTCACCAATTCCACATCGTGGACCAGAAGCCAACATTCGAATATCATTGCCGATTTTCATCAAAGAAACGGCAACTGTTTTCAAAGCGTCATGTGATTCGACGATAGCATCGTGAGCAGCTAAGGCTTCAAATTTATTTTTAGCAGTTACAAATGGAAGTCCAGTTAATTTTGCAATCTCTCCTGCCACATGTTTTGAATATCCTTTTGGCGTATTCAAACCAGTTCCAACTGCAGTTCCACCTAAGGCTAATTCTGATAAATGTTTTAAAGTATTTTTGATGGCAGCAATTCCATGATCTAGTTGCGAAACGTAACCAGACAATTCTTGCCCAACCGTCACCGGTGTCGCATCCATAAAATGCGTTCGGCCAATTTTTACTACTTTTTTAAATTCCTTTGCTTTAGCGTTTAATGTATTTCGCAAAGCTTCCATTCCTGGAATAGTATCTTCCACCAATGCTTTGTAAGCGGCAATGTGCATTGCAGTTGGAAAAGTATCATTCGAAGATTGAGATTTATTTACATCATCATTTGGATGTAAATATTTTTTCTCGTCCATTAAGTCTCCTCCGTTCAAAACGTGTCCACGGTTAGCAACTACTTCATTCACATTCATGTTAGATTGTGTTCCTGAACCTGTTTGCCAAACTACTAATGGAAATTGGTCATCTAATTTTCCAGCTAAAATTTCATCGCAAACTTTGCCAATTAATTTTGCTTTGGTCTTTGGCAAAACACCCAAAGCTGCATTTGTATTCGCAGCCGCTTTTTTCAAAATACCAAATGCTCGAACTACTTCGATTGGCATTTGCTGACCACCTATTTTAAAATTTTCTTTTGATCGTTGAGTTTGAGCTGCCCAATATTTGTCGGCAGGGACTTTAACGATTCCGATGCTGTCTTTTTCTTTACGGTATTTCATTTTTTGGTAAAATGTTTTTTTAGTGAAATGATGCGCGAAGATAATTTTTTTGCCGCAGACTTACACAGACTTTTATTATGACTTTTCGCAGGAGGAGATTTTACTTTAAAAAATCAAAGAGCATTTGTATTTTTCGAGACCAAATCAACTCCCAAACTCTGATATTCCTTCAGCGCCACCTCCAAACAATCCATCGCCCGATTCAAATCATCACAATTCAAAACATAAGCAATTCGAATTTCCTGTTTTCCCAAACCTTCCGTTGCATAAAAACCAGCGCCAGGTGAAAGCATCACCGTCTGATTCTCATATGTAAATTCCTCGAGTAACCATTGACAAAATTTATCACCATCATCAATCGGTAATTTGGCAAAGATATAAAATGCGCCACCTGGCTTGTTGCAAGTGACACCTTCTATTTTACTCAATCTTTCGAAAAGTAATTCTCGACGACGATCATATTCTTCAAGTGCTTCGGTCAAATAATTTCCATCATTATCCAAAATAGCTTCTGCGACAATTTGTCCAAGCATTGGAGCGCACAATCTAAATTGACCTAGTTTGGTAATCGCATTTACCAATTCTTCATTTCGAGAAATGATCGCTCCAATTCTTGCACCACAAGCGGAATATCTTTTAGAAATAGAATCGACAACAGCGACATTTTTTTCCAAACCTTCCAAATTCAAAACAGAAAAGAAGTCCAAACCATCGTAGCAAAACTCTCGATAGACTTCATCGACAAAAAGGAAGAGATTATGTTTTTTGACTAATGCCCCAAGCTCTTGCAAAGCTTCTTTTGAATACAAACAACCTGTCGGATTATTTGGATTGCAAATTAGAATTGCCTTCGTTTTTGGTGTAATTATTTTTTCAAAATCAGCAGCACTTGGTAAAGCAAAACCAGTTTCGATACTCGAAGTAATTGGTTTGATTGCAACATCTCCTATTTCTGCGAAGCCAATATAGTTGGCATAAAATGGCTCTGGAATAATCACTTCATCCCCTTTGTCCATACAACTCAAAACCAAAAATAAAATCGCCTCCGAAGCTCCCGTCGTCACTAAAATATCTTCCGCCGAAACTTCAATATCGAATCGTTGATAATATTCAACTAATTTTTTTCGATAGGAGAGCGCACCTTTTGAAGAACCATACTTCAATATTTTGATGTCCGTATTTCTGAGTTTATCAAAAGCAACCTGCGGTGTCTCCAAATCGGGTTGGCCTATATTAAGGTGAAACACTTTTTTCCCATCTGCTTTTGCTTGGTCTGAAAAAGGCGTTAATTTTCGAATTGGTGAAGAGTAAGCTTGAGCCACTCTTTGTGATATTTCAGGCATAATTTATAATTTGAAAAGGAACTTATATCTTAAAATCTTAGTTCAGTTTTTTGAAAAAATGCAAAAATAGATGTTTTGCATTGATTATAAACGATAAAGAGATGGTTTTGCTTCAAAATAGTAGATTTTCTATACGAGATTTTAAAAGTTTTTTTTCAAAAATCAATGAAATAAAACTTTCCTATTTTTATCAAAAAAGCATATCTTTGCACCTCGAAAATTTGAAACTGATATATTTTCAAGCATTATGAGTCATTTAAGGCAATTTACTATACCAATTCAAGGTCTTAAAGTTGGGATTCACGAATATGATTTTTTGATCAATGATGAGTTTTTCACACATTTTGAAGACTCTCCGATTGAGCGAGGAACTTTTAAAGTAAAGTTCTTGATAGATATTCGGGAAGATATGTTGGTTTTGACTTTTGATATTGATGGCAGTCTGAAAACTGATTGTGATCGATGTTTGGCATCTATCAATATGCCGATAGCAAGTCAGGAAGATTTGATTATAAAGTATGCTGAAGAAGCAGATGATGAAATTGACATAGTACACATTGAAAGAGGAGCGGCGGAATTAAATGTGGCAACTTACCTTTATGAATATATATGTTTGGCCATGCCAGTAGCAAATATTTATAACTGTGAGGACGAAGAGGAGAATGTATGTGATCTGAAAATGTTGGAATATTTAGAAAATAAACCAGCAGAAGAGTCAGCAGAAAAACAAGAAGATGAATCTTCAAATTCTCCTTGGGATGAATTGAAGAATTTTAATAAGAATTAAATTTGAATAATAACTTGTCGATTGATTCGGCAGAAACTAAATAAATAAATTATGGCACATCCAAAGAGTCGTATCTCCAAAATGCGTAAGCATAAAAGAAGAACTCACTTAGGCGCAGCAATGCCAACTATTGCTACTGATAAAACTACAGGCGAAGCACACATTTATCACCGTGCTCATTGGGTAGATGGAAACATGTACTACAAAGGGAAACTTGTAATTAAAGCGGCTGACGAAGAGTAGCATTTTGTGCACTTAATGAAAAGTTACAAAGCTCCCATCCCATTTTTTCGGGATTGGGGGCTTTGCTGTTTAAATACTATTGAATAATTAATTGAATAACCAACACTCAACAAGAAATATCCAATGTCCAACTTTTCCCAAGAAGCTTCGGTTTAAATTATTGGAGATTGGATATTTCTTGTTGAGTGTTGGTTATTCAAAAATCCTAAACATCAATTATGAAAAAAATCCACAACTCAGCAAACGCACCTTTACCAGTCGGGCCATATAATCACTCAACTATCCACAATGGAGTTATGTATATGAGTGGCCAAATTGCACTTGATCCTGCAACTGGTGAATTAGTGCAAGATTCTATCGAAGCTGAAACGCATCAAGTGATGAAAAATATCAA
>CAJQQY010000474.1 GCA_905480595.1 uncultured Saprospiraceae bacterium
GGGAATCAAAAATGTTTCTTTGACAAAATATTTGATTGATCAAGTGATGCAATCGCCAGAAGAACGTTTTGAATTTTTGCAAAAATATTATCCTAATGCTAAAATGGAAGATTGGGAATTAGCTTATGCTGGACAACGAGTTCAGATTATTAAAAAAGACCAAGAAGGTGGTGGAAAACTTCAATTTGGAACTGAAATCGTAACTGATGATGACGGATCACTAGCAACTCTTTTAGGAGCATCTCCAGGAGCATCTACCTCCGTAAGTATAATGTTAGATGTAATCGAAAAATGTTTTCCAGAAAAAATAAAATCAGAAGATTGGCAAAATAAAATAAAAGAAATGATTCCTACTTACGGTGAATCATTAATTGGAAATGGAGAGTTGTGTTTAGAAACGAGAGAGCGGACAACGAGGATTTTAAAATTGGAAGATGAAGAAGTTTAATCCAAAAATAGTCATCTTTATCGCTTAAAAGATTATCTGTTTTATCCTGTGAGGAAAAGAAGAAATATGGTATTTTAGGTATGCTTGAATTCTTGTTTATAATTATTTTAAGATAATTATAAACAAGAACTTATATTTCTAAAGTTTAATCATTCTACTTTTAAAATAATCTTCCCGCTATTCTTATTCGATTCCATCAACCGATGAGCATCCGCAACTTCCTTCCATTCATAAACAGAATCTATTACAGGTTGCAACTCGCCATTTTCAAATTTTGGTAAAGCGTAATCTGAAAAATCTTTGGTCAAGCCAATTTTATAATCTAAAGTTCTTGCTCTCAAAGTGGAGCCCATGATGAGTAACCTTTTTCGTAAAATATTTGCTAAGATTAATTCTTCCACTTTCCATCCACCCATCAAAGCTAACATGACCATTCGCCCATCAAAATTCAATGAATTAATATTTTTTTGAAAATAAGGCGCAGCTAAAAAATCAATAATCACATCAACACCTTCACCATTGGTGATTTTTGCAACCTCTTCTTCGAAATTTTGAGTTTTATAATCAATGGTGAAATCTGCTCCGAGATCCTTGCAAATCTGATGTTTTCCAGCTGAAGCCGTAACGATAATTTGTTTTGCCCCCAACGACTTAGCTAATTGAATCGCAGCAGTCCCTACTCCACTTGCTCCAGCATGAATTAAAATACTTTCCCCTTTTTGTAATTTTGATAAATAAAAAATGGCTTGATAAGCTGTCAAAAACACTTCAGGAATTGCGGTCGCTTTTTCAAAATCAAAACCTTCTGGCATTGGAATTAAACATTGTGAATGTATTGTTACAAACTCAGCATATCCTCCACCTGCAAGCAATGCGCAAACTCGATCTCCCACTTTCCAATCAGATACCTCTGCTCCAATTGCTTCAATAATTCCTGACATTTCCAAGCCAATAATTTGACTTGCTCCAGGAGGAGGTGGATATTTCCCCATTCGCTGTAGGGTGTCAGCTCGGTTGAGTGCCGTAGCTTTTACTTTGACTAAAACTTCGTTTGAGGCTGGAGTTGGTTTTTCAGTTTCCCCTAAATATAATTGTTCCGGCCCTCCAAATTCTTTGAGTAATATTGCTTTCATTATTTCTATTTTTCAAACAAAATAGGCATTTCAATTTAAATTGAAATGCCTATTTATAAATAATAATAATTTATGACTTTAGTTTGACTCGTTTTGTGCCTAGCAAGATAAATTAATCATCCCAAGCTAATCTTCCTGGACAACGTTTACATCGAACGCCTTTCTTTTTATATTTTTTACAACACTTCTTTTTAATCTTTTTGCCTTGAATAATTGGTAAAGCAAATGGAAGAATTACTTGATTTTGTTCTGGGTTAAAATGTCGTTTGTCGGTAAGTGAAGGAGCCATGGTTTTTTATTTTAAAATTTAATTGATACTGTTCCATAAAAACTTCGAGCGTCCGAAGGAATAATTCCTGGACCAGGATATCCAACTGCTCGTCGCGTAAAATATGATTCGTTAGTCAAATTATTGATACCTGTTTGAAATTGAAATCGCTTCCAACTATAACTCAATGCTAAGTCTTGAACATGATAACTTGGTATCGTACCTTGTGTAGCATCTGAGACAAATTCAGCATTAGTTGCATCTGAAAAATGCTCGCCTACAAATGTAAATTGATAAGATGCTTTAAAGTTTTTCCAACGAAAATTAAGTCCTGTTTTTAAATTTATTGGAGGAATTAATTCTACATCTTTTCCAATGACAAAAGATTGTCCTGACAAATATTCTCCATGAATCAAACTGAAATTGGTGAATATTGATAGTTGTAAATCTTTTGTTTTTTTATTTAAAATATTCAAAATATCTGCCTCAAGATAAGATTCAAAACCAAGTATTCTGGCATCACCAATGTTGGTTCTAAACGCAACTGCTTTCTCTATAACGACAGGATCTTCAATAATTATTTCCCCAATTCCAATTCTGTTTTGATAGCGCAAGTAAAAAATACTTGCATCAATTTTAATTCGATTATTCCAAAAGTTACCACGAATTCCGATATCTGCGTTGAATCCTTTTTCATCTTCTAACAAACTATCTACAATTAAATTTGGGTTCACTACAGCTAAATCGCTAAAATTTATGGAACGATAATTTTGTGAAAAATTAGCATAAGCTTCTGCGTCTGCTGAGATTTTATGCCCAACTCCTAAACCAAGTAAAATCAGAGAACGAGGATTTTCCATCGAATCTTCAAACCTTCGAACAGATTGAACTTGGCCTCCAACGATAAATGTTTTTTTATAAAAACCTTCCGATGCAGTTTTAATATATTCAAACCTTACCCCTGGAGTAATCGTCCATTTTTCATTAAGATTAAAAAGATTTTCTGCAAAAAACGCAATGTTCCTACTTGGGAAATCATAAGCTGATTTTTCCAAATCGGTTGGATTTAAAAAATTGAAATTCGCCTCATTTGTTTCATCTGCATCTCCTTGTTCATTTGTCGTAAATCCTTGATAGTATCTTGCCCCAATCAAAAAAGTAGAAGTCTGATCCCCTAAATCATACCTCGTAATCAACCGAGTTTCATTTCCAAAGTTATTGTAAGTCCCTCGAATTAAATCTCTTTCTCTCATCGGATCAGGTCGATCAATTCTTCCCAATTCCCCTAAAGCATCTCGTTGTGCAGCTAGTAAAAAACTACGAGAATTTAGTTTTGTTTTTTCCGAAATTTTATAATCCAAAGTCATCGCTGCTAAATTCCAATTAACTTTAAACCAGTTTCGAGTCCTTAATGATTGCCTTGGATCTTGAGCAAAATCAAAATCTTTCAAACCTCCAGCTTGCTGTGCAACATAATTCATAAAGGTGTATTCGACTCCAATTTTCAATTTTTTAGAAATTGATTTTGAAACACTTGCGAATGCTGAATTTTGTTCAAACTTTGAAAATTCTCTCCAGCCATCGCCTTGTTTTCTTTGATAAAAAGTATAATAGTTCCAGCCGTTTTTTTCTCCACCAATACTATTAAATGATGAAATCAAACCAAATGAACCAACTGTGTTTTCGGTAGTGAACTCAATAGGGTTTTTCTCATTTCCTTTCTTGAAAACGAAATTTAAAAGTCCTCCAAACTGAGAACCATATTGCAAAGAAGCAGCACCTCTTACTATCTCAATTTTTTCTAAAGCTTGCACAGGAGGTGTATAATAACTTTCAGGATAACCTAGTGCGTCGGCACTAATATCATATCCATTTTGACGAGTATTAAAATTGGAAGTTCTGTTTGGATCAAGTCCTCTGGCACCAATACTGAGTTGCAAACCCGCTCCATCATTTTCCCATACATTAACTCCTGCGATGGCTTTATAGATTTGTCGAGCATTGTTGGTTGCTTGGTTAGCCACTACATTTTCTAATTCAATGACTTCACTTTTTTTAGCTGCATAAATTGCCGTTCCTTCCACATTTCGTAATTTCCTTAAGCCAAAATCTTCTATTGATTTAGCAGTAACCTCTACCTCGTCCAAGTGAAGATTCAATCTCTCTAACAATATAATTACATTTTCATTTTTTACTTTTGAAAAATTAAAAACTTCAGTTTTTGAAGTATAATTCTCTTTGTAAACGATAAAGGTTAGATTTCCATCTTTCACTTTTTCAAAGTAAAATTCTCCATCAGAATTAGTCTCAACTATTACATTTTCATTTTCCAAAAAAACACTCGCATTCGCTATTGGACCCTGCGAGGAAGCATCTAATATTTTTCCATAAACATTACCCAATTGTGCAAAACCAATGTTTTGTAAAACTAATGTTATAAAAAAAAGTAAAATGTATTTTTCGCTTTCCATTCCTGAATTTAAAAACATAAACAATTGACAATCATATATTTATGCTTAGTATTTAAAATCTAAAACCCATTTCTTTGGGAAAAAACTATCTTTAACTTCTGCTAAATTTATATTTGGATCGATAAACCTTTGGCTAACTCTTCCATTTAATGCCACATGTGAATCGACCGTAATTATTGGATTTTTTATTCCATGTGTTCGTTCGTACTCGTATTTCAAATAGTGAGCAAACTGCAGTATAAAATCTGGCTGAATACTCATTTGTTTTTCTTGAAAAGTTGTCAAATATCTTGAATTAATTATTTCAGTCTGCCTATTAGTATTAGGATCTTTTAAAGTAAAAATAGCTTGACCCGATTTCTCTACCAACATTACTCTCCATGAAAATCGATAACCTTCTTCTGCCCAAAAAATATTGCTCGGATATAAAAAATGACGCAAAGGAATCAATAATTGAGACAACATAAAAACTCCTAAAAAGGGAATTAAAATTTGTCTCTTTATCGAATTAAAATTTCTTTTTTTGTCTTCCAAAGCTACTTGCATTTTTTTTCCAAAGGTATTTTTAAGGTCTGATGAAAAAGTCTTATCAGGAAAAAAAATCAATGTACTTAGAATCATGATCCAAGGAAATAATCCAATATTAAATAGCAACCATGTCATCAAATGAAAAACAACTACAAAAAAATAAGCGATAGGTCTCGTTCGCGAATACATCAAAAAATAAGCAATTGTTAAATCATAAAATGCGCCAGCCCAACTCATCAAAAAGGCAACCCATTTGAATTGGAAAAAATATCCAAGTATTGGAATCCCTTCTCTTTCGGGAAGCCAAACAGCCAAGGGCATTGCATTGAAAATCCAATCATAATTTAGTTTTGCAATTCCAGCAAAAGTGTAAACTATGGTCAGTTGAAATATCAAAATATTGATAGTCCAACTTGGTACTCGATCTGTTTTTATTTTTTTCCATATCAAAGCATCAATAGAAAATGCACGATTCGCTGGAAGAAAAATCATCAAAAATGATAACAAACAAACCAGGTAATGATGGTTCAAATAATTGGTCGCATCAATCAATTCGAGATACGTAAAACTGACAAAGAACATGATAATAGCCATGCGATAGAAAAAACCTAACATGACCATTGTTGCACTTACGATAATCGTAAATAATAAAATATACATTCCCTTTTCATCAAAAGGGCGAACCCACTCGAACCAATAAAATTTAAAAAAGTACCTTGGTTCGAGGTATAACTTTTCAATCCATCCTTCCTGAATAAATCGAATTGCTCCCAACATCATCAAGCATCCAAAAAGAATTCTAAATCTAACGAGTGGAATAATTCCGACTGGCGAATCTATAAAACGCCAAATTATTTTTTTTATAGAATTCTTGGACAACATTAATCACTATCACTTGGATTATCAACGTAAGTAATCGAAATACAAAGTACTGATGGCAAATCGGTTTTAATATTAATTACTTGTTTAGTGATTTCATTGTATGCTAAAACTGTTGGCATTTCATCATTTTCAATTGCTTCAGATAATGGATCAGGTAATGCCGAAACTGCATTGATAGCATTCGCAAATTGCTCTTGAATAACTTCATCTAAGGTCTTTTCATTCTTCTCAGCATTAATCTCATTTAGAAAATCATCTAAACCAACACGGTCTATTCCATCTTTTCCTTTTCCTAAATACAAACTCAAAGAAGCATTTAACGCCTCGACTGCTAAGGAAGAAGAAATTCCACTATAAACTGCTTCAACCTTATCTGCCAATGGAAAATTCAAATCCAAAACTCCTGATGGCACACCAATTTTATTTCTTTTGATTAATTCATAATTCTCATTCCAACTATTAATAATTTGACTCAATGAATTTCCAGCAGCTGTTCCAGTTTTTGTAACAAAAGAATCACGGTAGCCATTTTTCCAGGTATCATGAGTTTGAGTAACTTTCGATTGCATAACTGAAACTATATCGCTGAGGTATTTTTTGTGCTTTTCTTTATCAATATTTTCAGCGTTAACTTTTAGCGTTTCCAAAACATCGTTACTACCTGCAATTCCAAAAAGCAAATAATCTAATGCTGGAAAACCTTGATCATAAGTATCTGGTTGATCGAAATTATTAGTTTCATTTTCGATGTTAAATTGGATCTGACTCATGTTTGCTGGGAAATTATTTATACTGTTTTTTAAGAACACATCTTCGGCTGGACCAAACTCAAACTGTGCAGCTCTTTGCCAAACTAAGTACGCCTCCTTGAAAGCAATTCGCAATTCATTCAAACCACTCTCATCAGGTGTAGAAGTGAAGTTTTGAGTTTTAGTGGATAACTCATCCACCTTAGATTTTAGTTCTTCATAACTTGGAAGTATAATGTTATCAGCTACATTTGTAAACAATGCAACCTGATCAAAATCATTCGAACAGGGATCCTGATCATCATCGTCTTTACATGAAGTGATGAGAAAACTACTTGAAATGAAAAGAAGAAAAAACAATTTTAAAATTTCCATTTTGAAATATTTTATGTAGAGTATTTTTTTTATTAAATCCCAAAAAGCATTGTTATTCTCCGAGAGAACAACAATGCGGTATGCTCAACTGTACAAAAATGTACTGTCTAAAATTCGTCTTTTTTGTCAGCTACATCGTACCAATCAGCTAACTTATCTTTGGCAGATTGAATGTTTGATTCCGTTACATTATATAAGTCTGAATCACGGATGTCAGACGTTCCTCCAATCAAAGTCAGTAATTCTTCAATTTGAGAGTTCGTGATAGTTTTTGTTGGACTGAATTGTAAAGAGTAAACAAAACCAATCGCTTCTGATAAAGCATGAGCTCTGAGAGCATCATCACTCAAGTTTTCTAAACCACTATTTAAATAGTGAATTGCAGTTGTAACAATTACTAATTCCCAACCATTTCTAACTGCCTCAATAGCTTCATCTCTAGCTGTCAAATCTTTTCCGGAAATTGCTGCTCTTCCTTTTAAGAAACCATCCATGATAGTTTTGTTAATGTCTGTCAATACAGGATTTCTATTATTACAGTAATCTCCCCAGAATACAACATTATCAGTATTGGTTGGAAAATCAACAGGTACTCCAAAGTATCCGAAAGCTTCATCAAAAGCATGTTCCATTGAAGTCCCTTTCCCATCTGTCACAGTTTCATTATCTGTATCAATTTTGCCTGGTTCAAAATATACCCCCGAGGATTGGTAGTATAATAAAGCTCCCATCAATGATTTTTCGATTACTTGACCTAACTCAATTCCTTTTTCATTGAGTAGATAATTTTTTGCTCCATCACCACTAGTAACAACTCCTGCAGTTCCTTCAACGCCTGCAAAAGTTGATTGACTAGCCACCGCAAGATCTATTAATAAATCGTCGAAGATAGCTTGAACTGGCTCAAAGGTTTTACCTCTCATTTGTTTAGAGTCTTCATAGGTTCCAGCCCATCCTGCATTTGCAACATCATTAGTATACATTGCCGTCAATTTATCTGCATCAAGAGCTGTCCCAGAAGTGTTAGCACTTTTCATATAAGCTTTCATCTCAGCTAACATAGAAATTCTTTGCGTTTGACCACTATAATCTACATTAATGAAATCATACGTGGTTGGAATTATGTAATCAGGATCATCTATAATAGGATCGTCGTCCTTATTACATGATGTAAATACTAATAAACTTGTGATGAATAGGAGGAAAAAATGTGATTTCATAATTTATGCTTCGCCCTTTAACTAGATTTAATCTAAATAAATATAACGGTGCAAATGTATAACACAGAACCCATATCACCAATACCAAACATTAGGTATTATTTTAGTGATTTATTTAGGTAGGAAATCTGAAAAATCTCCAAAACATTAGGGATACTGATGGGAAATTTAGGTGGAGAAAAACTCAACATTCTAAAAAATAATAAATCCTCACTTCGTGAAAAGTGAGGATTTAATTTTATTGAAGTACTTATCTTGAATACATTATGTGAATTAACTACTGAACCTTCACTCGAATTCCTTCTGAATGACTTGTAAATTCAGGGGCATACATACATTGAATAGTCGTCACTCCATTACTGAAGTCTCCTTTATGATTGACCACCATTGGATATTCAAAAACAAATGTTCCTTTTGGCAAATAAGAAATAAAGAAATTCGTACTCGCATCTTTTGTGCTTTCGTAATAACCTAATCCACCTTGCCATTTGTACCGACTCAACACATTCAAAGGTTCAAATCCACTTGCCCGCATATCTTTCATGTGAACATATTCCATTGGTCGATCTACTCGCAATTCAATTCGAACATGCAATTTGTCACCAGGTGAAAGTTGAGAACCTTCTTTTAATTCAGTCATTACAGGACCCCGATCTGAGTTGACCACTTTAAATAATTTTTTATTCAATTTCAAAGGTGTGTCTTCAAACGAAGTGATTTTATCCAAGTCTTCAAAATACTGCCAGTACAATGCTCCCCAAGCAACCACAGAATTTGGATTTTCAACTTTTACATCAGCCATCGAAGAAGTTACTTCTTCCCCACTCCATTTCATTTTGAAATATCCAGTTCCAGCTTCGGTATCGATTTTTGATTGATCAATTTTCTTATTTCCCAAAGTAATTTGAACTGGCGAATCTTCGAGCAACCAATTAGCTCCTCTTCGTAATAATGCATAAACTGCTGCTGAAGTTGCTTTGGTCGTTTTCCAATGAGTCGTTTGCTTAGTTTTTAACAACCAAACTTTTAGATCATCAACTGCTTTCGAATCATTAGCCACTTCATCAAAAACTTCGATCATCAAAGCA
>CAJQQY010000475.1 GCA_905480595.1 uncultured Saprospiraceae bacterium
ATCTTTACAATTTTTTTAAGTCTATTGCTAAATTCTTGTATCACAGTCGATACTGGCTTCGAGGGTTTGCCTCCAGGCAAATGGCGAGCAGTTCTTAAACTTGATAATCGACCTGGCATAGTTAACAAAAAAGGAGCACCTCTTCCTGAATTAATGGGGCTTGAATTTGAAGAAACAGCAGGTGGCGAATTACCTTTTACATTTGAAGTTATTCATGATACAGAAACTGAATTCCATATCGAAATCATTAATGGGGAAGAACGTATTCGAGTAGATGATGTTACTATTGGTTTGGATCGAGCAACTGCAAAAGATACCGTTGTTATTAATTTCCCTCTTTATGAAAGTTATATTAAAGCTATTTTTGAAGAAAGAATAATGGAAGGAGTTTGGGTCGTTCCTTCACGAGGAAATTATCAAATTCCATTTCTTGCCAAGTATGGAGAAGGTCATCGTTTTACGACTGTTCGAAAAAAACCGGTGATGGATATTAGTGGAAAATGGGAGGTCACTTTTCTTGATGAGGATCCTTATAAAGGCATTGGAGAATTTAATCAAAAAGATAATATCGTGACTGGAACCTTCATGACTGAAACTGGGGATTACAGATTTCTGGAAGGAGAGATCCAAGAAAACAAACTATACCTTTCTGTATTTGATGGAGCCCATGCATTTTTATATGAGGCAAAAATCAATGCAAGTGATAGTACGATGATTGGTTCGTTTCGATCTGGAAAACATTATAAAACAGTTTGGGAAGCCAAGAAAAATGAAAACGCAAAATTGACTAATCCAAATGATTTGACATTCCTGAAAGAAGGGTATGATAAAATCAAATTTCAATTTCCAAATACCGAAGGTAAAATGGTTTCCCTTGATGATGAAAAATATCAAGGAAAAGCCAAGATCATTCAAATCTTTGGAACATGGTGTCCCAACTGTAGAGACGAAACAAATTTTCTTAAAGAATATTTAAATAACAATAAACACACGGATTTAGAAGTAATCGCTTTGGCCTTTGAAAAACATCGAGCTTTAGAAAAAGCAACTGTTTCTGTAAAGCGATACAAAGACAAATTAAACTTGCCTTATGAAATGTTAATCGCGGGTTATTCTGACAAAAAAGAAGCAGCTCAATCTCTGCCAATGTTGAATCATATTTTGTCCTACCCTACTATGATTTTTATTGATAAAAATGATCAGGTCACAAAAATCCATACTGGATTTAATGGGCCAGCAACAAGCGAATTTGAAAATTTCAAAAAAGAATTTGAGGCAAATGTTAAAGAGATCCTTAGTGAATCAGTAAATTAGTAAATTAGTTTATCCACAAATCAGTTAATCAAGTAACTGTTAAACTGATTTCCTAATCAACTAATCACCAATTAATATCGAATATTTAAACTATATTTAAAATGGATAACAACAAATTTCACCTAGCCTATTCTATTGACAATCAAGACATTGCGCAAAGGATCGATCAATATCTTTCAAGAGTTGGTATCGAATTAGATCATATCAAAGTAACTCATGAAGTTGATGAAACGCCTTTGCAAGAGCAATTAAAAACAGCGCCGAATTTTGTTTTCATCCTAGTCAGTACCAACTTTTTAAAGAATGTCAATTGTATGAATCGAAGTCTTTTCATGCTTCAAGAATTGACTATGAACGATCGAGTTCAACCCATCATAATTGATGGACGTGAACAAATCGAAGGAACAAATTCTTTTGAAAATGTTCCTACCGAATTCGATCGTATTACTCACGTGATTCGATATATGAACTTTTGGCAAGACAATTATTTAGATTTAAGAAAAGAGCGAAGACAAACTCCAAATGACAAGTTAGAAGCATTTGATGAACACTTAAAAGTGATCAGAAGTATCTCCTCTGAAATGGGTGATTTTTTAAAATTATTAAAAAACACTAACTATTGGACTTACGAACAATTAACCCAAAATGGTTTCCAAATATTTTTCCAAGCTATCAACAAACCAGGTTTGCATGATGCACTAAAACAAGCAATTGCGAATGGCGAAATTCCTAAAGCAACTGCTCCCCTAGCCGCACCATCTCCAGTTGAGAATGTCGCGGTTCAAGAAGTAACTCCTCCTACAGAAACGCCAATTGAAAAAGAAGAAGATTCACTTGTAAATATACTGTTACAAGAAGATGAACCTGAAGTAAAAACAGAGACACCAACACCTCCTTCCCAAGAAGAAACAATAATCGAAGAGGCTGAAAAAGTTATCGAAGGAGATTTAAATGAAGATAATTCGACTGAACCTGAAAGTGAAGTAAAAGAAGAAACAACTGAAACTAAACCAATCGAGGTCCCTTCTTTCATTCCTGAAGTAGCCCAAAAAGATGACGATGAATTGCTTAGAATCTCAGAAAAAAAATTAAAGAAAAAAGGTAAGAAACCTTTACTTGATAAATTAATTGAACATCGAAAAAAAGAAACCCCTACTAAAGAACAAAAGATTGAAACAGTTGAAAACACAATAAAAAAAGAACAAACTTCAACGAACACTCCTGAAAATAAAATCAAGGATTTGACTCCAGTCGAATCTAATGAAAAGGATGAAGTTTTCGAAAATGCTATCAATAAAATAATTGATGAAGAAACTAAACTTGAAAGCGAAGTTGAAAATATTGAAGAAGATGAATCAACCAAAAGTAATGTTCGATCTCATCCAATTTTAGATGAAATTTTTCACGATGACGATGAAGAACTTGATTCAGATGACATGATTGGAAGTTTCACTTTATCCAATAGTTCTACTTCAAAACAAGAGAAAAAAGAAGTCGTAAAACTCAACTGGCAAGAGCAATTAACAAAAGCGAATGATCTAATTGAAAAAGGAAAACTATACGCTGGTTTGAATTTGATAAGAAAGGCAACTGAGGAAAATGAAGACAATGCTGAATTAAAATATCAATATGCCATAAACCTGATTAATGGTGGTGAAAATAATAAAGCCGCTCGAAGAGAATTGGAAAAAGTAATACAACTCGACCCAAATCATACTGATGCCTATATCCACCTTTCCAACTTGGCTGTAAAAGAAGGTGATTATTTGCTCAGTAAAAACTACTTAGAAAAAGCGCTAGAAATTGATAATAGAAATGCTGATTTATATTATCAATTGGGAATTTTGACAACAACTAAATTTCCGGATTTGCAAGATCAAGCTGCCAACTATTTTAAACTATCCATAAAAATAGACGGTAGTAATCCCGATGCACATTACCGCTACGGATTAATTTTAGACGAACATTTAAAAAAGCCTAAAAAGGCGATGCGGCAATTTGAAATCACTAAACAATTACAAAGCGATCATCGATTTGTAAGTTATGATTTAGCATTGATGTATTATCGTTTTGGTGAATTTAAAAAGGCCTCAAAATATTATAAGCAAGCTTGTAAAATTAATCCAGAATTAAAAACAGAGACTAATGATCGCGCATTTTTAGGTGCTGTTGAATCAGGTGCTATTGCTGACGCAACCGCAAGTTTGGATGACCTCTTCCAAGATTTGAGTGACTCTCCAGCTGAAGAAAAGGAAATTTTAACAAGCAACAATCCTTCTACTAACGAGGATAACAATACAATTACATTTACTGACGAAGCACCTCAACGAAATGAAAATTTCGAAAAAGTAGTTTTAATTTCAGGTGCTACTTCGGGTATTGGAAAAGCAACTGCAACAATTTTTGCTCGAAATGGATATCGGTTAATTTTGACAGGAAGGCGAAGTGATCGATTGGCAGAAGTCAAGGCAGATTTTGAAAAAAATTATCCAACGGAAGTACAGACCTTAAACTTTGATGTTAGAAAAATTGATGCTGCACAAGCAGCTATAGCATCTCTTCCAGAAGAATGGAATTCAATTGACTTATTGATTAACAATGCAGGTTTGGCAAAAGGCTTTGAACCAATCCATGAAGGGAAATTAGATGATTGGGAAACCATGATTGACACCAATGTAAAAGGTTTGTTATATATGACTCGCTTAATTTCTCCAGGCATGGTTGCTCGACGAAAAGGACACATTATTAATGTCTGTTCAACTGCTGGCCACGAAGTATATCCAAATGGAAATGTGTATTGCGCCACTAAGCATGCAGTCGATGCATTGACAAAAGGAATGCGTTTAGATTTTTATAAACATGGCTTGCGAGTTAGCCAAGTAAGTCCTGCTCATGTGGAAGAAACTGAATTTGCACGAGTACGATTTGATTGGGATGTGGAGCGTGCAAAAATATATGAAGACTTTCAACCCCTTCGTGCAGAAGATGTTGCGAATACCATTTATTTCATCGCGACTCAACCCGCTCATGTGAATATTCAGGATGTATTAATGATGGGAAGGCAGCAGGCCAATAGTAGTAATTTGGATCGATCTGGGAGGTAATTTTAGTTTTAAAAAAAGTAGGTGTTTTTTTAAAGCTAAAATGTTAACAAGCGTTGCATTTTCAATAAAATAAACCATCAATATCTCATTATCAATTCTGTACTCCTTTTTGGTTTGGGATAAGATATAAAAGAGATATACATAAGTGGCGTGGATTTAAGTTAGCCACAATTACCTTATTTAGAAACAGGATCTATATTAAGAGAGAAGTAAAAAAGTGAAAATTTCTTATCTTGTTTGAACTTAAATTATCCAAGATGAAAAACTTACTAATTCTTTTCTCCATTTGTTTTGCTTTAATCTTTTCTTGCTCTGCTCCTGAAGAGAATAATGACAAAACTCAATCTAATAAATTATTTATTGCTAATCCAAAACCTGTAAAAGAGCAACCAGTCCCTAAAATGTCTATTGGTGACAAAGCTCCCTATTTTAATCTGCCGGCAACAGATGGAAAATTTTATAGTCTGGATGACTTCAGTAAATCAAAAGCATTAGTTGTTGTTTTCACCTGCAATCATTGTCCTACAGCTCAAGCTTATGAAGACAGATTTATTAAAGTAGTATCAGATTACAATTCTAAAGGAATATCCTTTGTTGCAATTTCTCCCAACAGCCCTTTGGGATTATTGTATGAAGAATTAGGTTATTCAGACTTAAACGATGATTACGAGGAAATGAAGATACGAGTAGAGGATAAAAAATATAACTTCCCCTATTTATATGATGGCGACGATCAAGCTGTTTCTTTAAAATATGGACCTGTTGCAACTCCTCATATCTTTGTATTTGATAAAGATCAGAAATTAGCATATAACGGAAGATTTGATTCGGTAGAAAAACCAGGGGCTGCAAATGCTGAAGATTTAAGGGAAGCATTGGATTCAATATTAGAAGGAAAACCAATTCCTAATCCTATTACAAAAACATTTGGCTGCTCTACTAAATGGGGATGGAAATTAAAATTGAAAGAAAAGACGAATAAAGAATGGAATGAAAAAGAGGTAAATGTATCCCCTATAAGTGAACCAGAAATTCCATCGCTTTTAAAAAATAAAGATTCAGGCAAACTTCGTTTAATTAATTTATGGGCAACATGGTGTGGTCCATGTATTATTGAGTATCCCGAATTTATCGCACTTCAAAGAATGTATGGAGCTAGAGATTTTGAATTCATTTCTATTTCTGCAGATAATCCTAAACATGAATCCAAAGTTTTAAAATTCTTAAAAGAAAAGCATTCTGCAGTTCCAAATTATCTTTTTTCTAATCCTGACAAATATGCACTAATAGAGGCGATTGACCCAGAATGGAATGGTGCCTTGCCTTACACATTATTGATCGAACCAGATGGGAAGGTCGTTTGGAAACATCAAGGAGAAGTTGATTTTTATCAACTAAAAAAAGTTATTGTTGATCATGAATTAATTGGCAGATACTTTTAATTAAAAAGCTGTGGTTTTCAAAAGACAATGAGTACTTACTATCTAGGAATTTTAATAGAGAGTAGGAAATTAGTGATCGAAGATTCTCAATTGAAATATTAATACATGAAAAATTATTTAGCCAAACAAATAGTAATAGCATTTATTGGAATTGTTCTAATTGGATTTTCAAGCTGTGAAAAAAATTCTGATGATTGTTGTACCATCATCGATGTGGATGTACGAATTCATTATCAAACCCAAGCAGGAGAAAATTTGATAAATAGTAGCGCTGAATTTGACGAATCAAAAATCAAGATATACTATAAGAATGGAAATGAATTTGAATACATCTTCAAAGGAAACTTAGATTATCCCAATATGCATTATGTTGAAGAAGATAGTAATGGCAAAATGATCCTCTCCATTTTTCCATCAAATTATTACGAAGGAAATCTATCAACAACATTAATCGAACTTAATGATAATGTCACAGATACTTTAGTCTGTGAATTTGAATTAGATGGGAATAAAGAAATATGCAAACAAGCATGGCTTAATGGAATTGAAATGAATAATCGATTTTTAGAAATCAAAAAGTAGGAAACCAATCGTTAACAGAGCCAACCATAATAAAAAAAAATGAATAACGAATCAGAAAAATTTCGTAAACATGCTCACCAATTTGTTGATTGGATGGCGGACTACATGAAAGATGTTGAACAATATCCAGTAAAGGCTCAAGTATCTCCAAAAGATATTTATAATCAAATTGAAAATAAAATCCCAGATGAAGGGGAGAGCATTGAGGAGATTTTCAAAGACTTCAAAGATATCATCGTTCCAGGCATTACTCATTGGCAAAGCCCTAATTTTTTTGCTTACTTCCAAGCTAATGCAAGCCCTCCATCTATCTTAGCAGAAATGCTAACGGCCTCTCTTGGAATACAAGGCATGAAGTGGGACACCTCCCCTGCATCAACTGAACTCGAAGAAAGAGTGATGGAATGGTTGAGAGATGCTATCACTATTCCAAGTGATTGGACAGGGGTAATTCAGGATACTGCTTCAACCGCGACATTGGCTTCTATCATCACAGCCAGAGAGCAAAAGTCTAATTATCAAATTAACAAAAATGGCTTTCCAGGATACACAAATTTTCGAGTTTATTGCTCTGAAGAAACGCATTCCTCTATCGAAAAAGGAGTTAAGATTTCAGGTATTGGAAAAGAGAACCTTGTCAAAATTCTAACGGATGACAAGTTAGCTTTGGATTCAAATTTATTGCTTGAAACTATCAATCAAGATATTGCTGATGGTCATATTCCTCTGTGTGTAATTGCTGCTATTGGCACTACTGGGACTATGGCAATGGATCCATTACTGGAAATTGCACAAATAACTAAGCAGCATAACATCTGGTTACATGTAGATGCAGCCTATGCGGGTTCTGCATTATTATTACCCGAATATCAGGAATTAATCAAGGGTATTGAGGATGCAGATAGTTTTGTATTTAATCCTCATAAATGGTTATTTACCAATTTTGATTGTTCCGCCTATTTTGTAAAAGATAAGAATGCATTGGTCAATACTTTTGCCATTTTACCTGAATACCTAAGAACTAATACGGATGGATTAGTCAACAACCATTGTGATTGGGGAATCCCATTAGGAAGACGTTTTCGTTCGCTTAAGTTGTGGTTCGTTTTACGAAACTATGGCCTAAAAGGATTACAAGAAAAGATTAGGAATCATATTAAAATGGCTGAATGGCTGGAGCGCGAAATAGTTAGTTCTTCAGATTTTGAATTAGTTGTTCCTCGAAGCATGAATTTAGTTTGTTTTAATTACAAGCCTTCTACTATTGAAAATCTTACTACCGATAAACAGAACAGCCTTAACGAAAAACTTCTTAATCGATTAAATAACACCGGTAATATTTATTTGACACATACAAAAGTTAAAAATTATTTTACCTTGAGAATGTCAATTGGACAAACCAATGTCAATCAAACACATGTGGTCAATGCATGGAAATTGATACAAGAAGTTGCCAACGAAATTATCCAGAGAAGAGTATTAGATGAAGAGAACTAGAAAAAATATAATGAGTTTTCCTATATCATTCAAGAAAAAATGAATAACCTAGAATTATATAATGAACTTAAACTTTCCCTTCCCACGAGTAGTGCGGAAGAAAGAAAAGTTTGGGCTTCTATTATTATTGAAGAGGAAATTGAAATAAAGGATTTATCAAATCTATTATTTTGCGAAAAAAAAATTGCTTCTAGATTTTCATGGCTCTTAAGTGGTATTGGTGCTTTAGATTCAAATAAATTATTGAACGAATTACCTTTTCTATTTTCAATAAGTGATCAAATCACAAATATAAATTTTAAACATTCCTTTGCTACATACTGGTCATTGTGTGGCGTCCCTTCACAAAACGAGGCGGAAGCAATTGACTTATTGCTTGGTTGGATTCAATCTTCAAAAATAAATGTAACCACCAAATCAAGATCTCTTTTTGCCTTTTACAATTTAACCAAGAAGTATCCTGATTTGCATAATGAACTAAAGCATTGTTTGGAGGATCAACTTGACAAAAACACAACTGACTTTAAAAAAAGGGCATTAAAAATATTAGATAAACTCGATCATTGATTCACTTATCTAAAAATCATAAGTTTATGTCAAACAAATCAAAAATAAGAATCGGAATAATAGGATTAGGAAGTATTGCTCAAAAAGCCTACTTACCTATTTTAGCAAACCACCCAAAAATAGAACCGATACTTTGCACAAGGAATAATCAAACCTTAAACAAACTTTCCAATCAATTTAGAATAACCAAAACCTATTCTAATTTAGATGATTTAATTCTTGCTAAACCAGATGCGGCCATGGTTCATAGCTCAACTGAAAGTCATGAACTCATTTTATCAAAATTATTAAAAGCTAACATTCCTGTTTTCGTAGATAAGCCTCTAAGTTATTCTCTAGAAGGCTCTGAGAAAATATTAGATTTAGCCTCAAAAAATCAATTACCGCTATTTCTAGGATTTAATAGAAGATATGCTCCTCTCATTAAATCATTATCCTCAAACACAAATCCAATTCAAATTTCATGGCAAAAAAATAGAGTTGACCTAGCCGGCAATCCACGAGTTTTTATATTTGATGATTTCATTCACGTAATCGATAGTCTTCGTTTTTTAGGAAAGGAATCCATTCAAAATTTAAATGTTGTTTCAAGGGTTAAAAATGAAAAACTGGAAAACATCCAAGTCCAATGGCAACAAGGAGAAACCCTTTTACTTGGAGGAATGAATCGAATTAGTGGTATTACAGAAGAAAGGGTAGAATATTTTACCAAAGGAAATAAATGGGTAATCAATGATTTAAATTCTGGAACCCATTTCACTAAGGGAGAAGAAAACACTTTGAAATTTAATAACTGGGAACCTACGCTTCACAAACGAGGATTCGTAAATATGATCGAAGATTGGATAAGTGTGGTAGAAAAAAGAAAATATAATTCTAAAACAATTGAAGACATTTGGAAAACTCATCAATTGTGTGAATCCATTTTAAATCAAGTAATGACTAACTAATTTTTCAATTAAAAGTCATTAGTCAAAATATCAAAAACGAATTTTAAAATTATTCTGATAAAAAAATAAGTGTAAAATTGGAGTCCACAATTATTAAATACCTATACGAAGTTGTTACAAATAAAAATGAAATATAAGTCTCCGAAATAAGTAGGTATTTTTTTAGGAAATAAATCATCTTGGAATATTTTCTAAGAGAACCGAAAAGTTTTATCTTCTGTTCAATTTTACCAAAAAAACTCCAACCATGAAATCCATATTTACTATTCTTAGCTTTTTGTTTTTCCACCTAACTCTTATTTCTCAAAATACCATTTTGATAAAAAATGTAAATGTCTGGAATGGGGTCGATGATGTTATTAAAAAAAATTATGATGTTCTTGTCGTTGATAATTTGGTTCAACAAGTTGATAAAGGAATCACTCCAACAGAAGGAGCAATTATTATTAATGGAAATGGAAAAACTTTAATTCCAGGACTTTCAGATGCACATGTCCATTTAGCCATGACACTAGGTATTCATGAATTAAGAAATAAAGCCAATTGGATGTACACCTCAATTCGAGCTGCCAAAGCTGCAGAAAATTTTTTAATGTTGGGATTTACAACTGTACGTGATTTGGGAGGGCCTGTAATGGGGCTAAAAAGAGCCATAGATGAAGGTATCGTTCCAGGTCCACGAATTTATCCTTCAGGCGCATTTATCAGTCAGACATCAGGTCATGGTGATTTACGGAATCCAAATGAACCTCACCCATATTGGTCAGATGCTCCCCTTCATCAAATGGATGCTCAGGGATGGTCTTTTATTGTAGATGGAGTGCCTGAAGTTTTAAAAGCAAGTCGAGAAAACTTGAAAAATGGAGCGACACAACTTAAGGTTATGGCAGGGGGTGGTGTAGGTTCAGATTTTGATCCCATTCATTCAGTCCAATTTACATCTGAGGAATTGGAGGCTGCTGTTCAAGCTGCTGCAGATTGGGACACCTATGTTGCAGTCCACATTTATAATGTAGATGGAATTATTCGAGCTTTAAATGCTGGAGTAAAATGCATTGACCATGGGCACCTAATTAATGAAGAGGCGATGAAATTAATTAAAGAAAAGGATGCTTGGTTAGTTCCCCAAAGTTGGTGGACACTACGCCCTGCCCCTGATCCAAAAACATATCCAGCACATAAATTAAAAAAGATGCAAATGGTTAAATCTGGTGCAATAAATGAAATGGAATTAGCCAAAAAATACAAAGTCAATTTAGCTTATGGTACAGATACCTTCGGCCCCTTAGGTGGAGAACATCGAGCATTAATGGAATTTACTTCTCGTAAAAGATGGTTTACCTCTGTGGAAATACTCAAACAAGCTACTTCTGAAAATGCTCGTCTTTTTGCTCTTTCTGGAAAAATAAATCCTTATACAGAAGGAAAATTGGGAGTCATAGAAAAAGGTGCATATGCTGACTTATTGATTTATGAGGGGAATCCTTTGGAGGATGTAGAGGTTATTGTAAACTATAAAGAAAACTTAAAGTTAATCATGAAGGATGGGAAGATTATAAAAAATGAACTATAAGTTTCTATAAATTTATCAAAATAATTGAATATAAACCTGTCTTCTATTAGATTTGTAAATACATTGTTATAAAATAATTAAAAGCTATTTTCCAACAAAAAAAATTATATAAAAACTAAAATAACATCATTAATTACAATCATAATCTTTTCTTTAAACTTCTCAAATGCTCAATTAGAATTTCCAATTTCAGATGCTCGATGGTGTTATTATGGATATGGAGATACTGGTGAAAATTTAGGGAATTTCTGCTTTAGCCCAGATGGAATGATAGAAGTAAATGGAAAAACATATACCAAAATAGATATTAAAGATCATCCCTATGATGGTGGCAGTAAAAAATATTTGTACAGAGAAGAAAATAAAAAGTTTTATGTTATTCCCGAAAACTACCCGGAAGAAATATTGATCTATGATTTTAATTTAATTGAAGGAGATACCTTTGTGGCTCATTATGCTTGGGGCGTTTTTGATAGCTTAACTTTAGTGGTTGAATCGGTGGATTCAATCACTACATTAGATGGAATTCAACGGAAAAGAATTCTTTTGGAAAATGGTATTCAGCAAGGGAGGTGGGTTGAAGGAGTAGGAAGTCTAGATTGGGTTTTTACTTATCCAGCATATTCGGTTTCTGTGTCTGGAGGATATAATTTCATTTGTAATTCTCATGAAGGAGAGACCATTTTTGCAAATAATGCTAACACAGATTGTGATGCAATAGTCAAGACCTTTGAAATCGAGAAAACTAATCAATTTGATATTTACCCAAATCCTGTTCGAGATATTTTTAATATCGATCTAAAAAACTTGGCAGTAAGAAACTTAACAATTGTAAACCTTACTGGAAAAATTGTCATTGACCAAGTTATAGATCAAAGACAGAATGTT
>CAJQQY010000476.1 GCA_905480595.1 uncultured Saprospiraceae bacterium
TGTAACTCGAGATGGAGGAAAAAATTGGGAAAACGTTACACCCCCTGGTTCTCCTAAATTAAATATGATGAATTGCATCGATATTGATCCGCATAACAAAGGTGGAGCATATTTGGCTGCCACTTCATACAAGTTTGGAGACTACACTCCGTACTTATATAAAACCTCTGACTATGGAAAAACTTGGACAAAAATCACAAATGGAATTCCTAAAAATCACTATACTCGAGCGATACGTGTAGACCCTGTTAGAAAAGGATTACTCTATGCAGGAACAGAATGGGGAATGTATATTTCGTTTGATGATGGAGCTAATTGGCAAGCTTTTCAATTGAATCTTCCAATCGTCTCTATTCGAGATTTACATATTCGAGATAACACATTGATTGCTGCAACTCATGGACGAAGTTTTTGGATGATTGATGATTTGGGACCTATTCAGCAATTAAACAAAAAAACAACTTCGAAATCTCATCACCTTTTTGAACCAAAGCCAGCTTATCGAATGGCTCAGTCTCGAGGTTGGGGAAGTCCAAATTATAACAAGGTTGGTCAAAATCACCCAAACGGAGTTTTGTTTAATTTTTTCGTAAAGGATTATGATGAAACAGATGATGGAAAAAAAGAAAATAAAAAAGTAACACTTGAAATTAAAGATGCTAACGGAAAAGTGATCCAAAGTTTCAAGTCGAATGCCAAGGATAAAAAACAAAAACTCAAAGTAAAAAAAGATAACAACCAGTTTGTCTGGGATATGAGATACCCTGGCTTTCAGGAGTTTGATGGAATGGTTTTATACTCTTCGCCCAACCGTGGCCCAAAAGCTGTTCCTGGAAATTACTCTGCTACGCTTACAGTTGATGGGAACTCCGAAACCCAAAAATTTACGATAGCAAAAGATCCTCGGTTAAAAAATACAGATGAAGATTATCGCAATCAATTGGACTTCTTATTGCAAGTAAGAAATAAAGTAAGTGAAGCACATCAAGCAATGACGGATATCAAAAGTGTTCGAGATGATGTTGAATATTTTCAAAACAAATTAAACGAAAATAAAGTGTACGATGAAGTACTTGGACTTTTATCTGATTTGGAAAAAGAGATGTCTGTCATCGAAAATAAAATTCATATGACAAGTAATCAAAGTCGTCAAGATCCATTGAATTATGGTATTAGAGTAAATAATCGATTAGCTTTTTTATTAGCAGATCAGCAACGTGGAGATTTCCCGCCAACTGATCAAGCAGAGGAAGTTAGAGAACAATTGACCAATGAATTGAATGAAGAACTTTTGAAATTAGATAATCTATTAATTGAAAAATTAAAAGTAATTAATGCAAAAGGAAGATCATTGGGTGTTCAAATAATCTGTGATAGATTGAATCGAAAGAAAAACCCATAGGTATAATTTCAATAAAAAAACGAACCCAATTCATCGGATGAATTGGGTTCGTTTTTTTATTGAAATTATTATTCATCCACACTAAATTCCTTTGTCCCAAATAAAGGTGTCCCATCTCCTCTTAATCCATGAGCTATAATAATAAATTTCCCAGTTTGATCGGATGTAATAAAACTTTCTTCAACTTTTCCTGTGGAGTCGATTCTTAAATCTGGATTCCAATGAATCGTAGTTCGAATATCTGGCCTGTTTTCATTTCCACTTTCCGTCGGATCAAAAACAGAAAACTCTCTTGCCTTATAAAATCCATGAAGCTCAACTTGAAGCAATCCAGGCAAAGAAGGTTTATTAAGTGAAGATCCAGTTTTGGTATAAATAAGGATGGCTCCCGTTGACGCTCTAGACCCTAAAATTGCAGCTTTACCTGTTTTTAAAACATCTATGAAATCGATATTATCTACTTGAATATTTCTCACAAAATCAACGTCTACTGGTGCTCCATCTACAAAATATACTGGAGTAATTCTCCCTGTTAAAGACCCAACTCCACGGATCAATGCATTTTCATTAGTCCCAAATCCAGTTACCATTACTCCTGGTATTCGACGCATCAAATCAAAGGCAGTCCTTGCCATTCTAGTTCCAACCTTATCATCTACTACCAGTCGATTATCTGGATTTTGATAAATCAATGTCCGTTCATTTCTCTCCACCTCTTCTGGCGATAATCTTTTACTTTTTATTTCTATCTCATCTAGCAAGATTGATAAGGAATCATAATTCTGAGCGATTGACAATTTATTTTCGCTGAGTTGTCTATAGGCTAAAATTCTTGCTTCATTTATTTTTTCATTTTCAAGATTTGGCCAAGCAGGGATCTTGGGAATTCTATTTTCTAATAATTCTAAAAAAACATAAGCATTATTATCTCGAGTAATTTTAGGATTCAATCGATTTCGTTTCCCTGCTTTATATCGACCTTCTATATACACATCAAGTGTATCAAAAAAACCGTATGGACCAAACTCAAAATACCCATTTTCGTCAGTCATCTTTACTTCGGAAAGAATATTTTCAGGTTGGGTTAAGAAAATTTTACCAGGACGGGCTTTCTTTGGTTTTTCATAAACCCCCATTCTTCCCTTGATAAAAATACCTTCCTCCACTTCAAAATTCACCTTAGGATTTTTTTTAGACAAAACACTTTTCCAACGAAAACGCCTCCAACCTCTCGTCATCATAAAGTCATCGATTAACTCTAGTTGAGCTTGTTTTTCTTTTCCAAAAATTAACTCCGACGCAAATGGAATAGGAAGATTTATATCACTATTCAAAAGCAACCAAGTTCTGATATCCCTTGACTGAATATCCTCATCTATTAATTTGGGGATGATACTTAAGCTAATTCTACTACTATCTAAGTTTTCTGAGGTAATTGATTTAACAGAGGTTTGAAGTTGGATTACATTTTTTTGTCGAGGTTCTATACTTTCTTTTTCGAATGAAATATCCATTTGAGTCTCCTCCTTATCAGGTGAAACAAAAAACAAACGTTCAGCAACAGGAGAATTTTGATCGTCAAAAAGCGTGCAAACTACTACTCCTGAAGCAATTGAATTCTTTGCCACTTTTAACCACACAAACGATTCATTGCTTTCAATTTTTTCATCTAATAATAACATTCCTCTTAAATGTAGTACCACGCGAGCACCTTCTACTCCTTTAGCAAAATTAGTTTTTACAAAAATCTTAATGGCTTCTTCTTCCTCTTTGATCCTTAAGTGATATCCCTTTGAAATCGGCTGCGGCAATTCAATTCTTTCTTTGGTTTTATCTAATTCAATCCAAAATTTGTCCTTTCCTTTTGGCAGATATTTTAACCTTCCAATTCCATATTCGTTGGACGAAATTTCAATAAGTTTTTTGCCTTTTTGATCAACTAGAAAACCAGACGTAGCTTGTGGAGCTTTTGATTCATTTTCAACTACAAATGCCATTCTACAAGGAACACCTGAAACACAATCTCCTCCTTCGGGAAAAAACCGAATATTATTTTTTGGGTTTCTTTCGGTTGATACAGAAATTATATCTGAGATACTTGAAGAATTTAGAACTTCCAATTCATTGTCTTGAATACCCGGAATGATTCGAATATTTTTTCGAAACAAAAAATCTGATCCTATATTTAATTGAAAATTGGTGTAACCTACTACTTGATAATCACCCGGTGGAAGGTCAGTTGGTATAAGAAAATCGCTTGCAGAGTGGCCTTTATCAGAATATAAAATTTGATTTAAAACAACCTCCCCCTGATTATTTCTTAGTTCTACTCTTATCGCTTTGGTTACCGTACCTGCAAGATGTGTCTGACCATCCACTAAATATACAGCCATCCAAATAGTTTCACCCGCTGCATAAATATCCTTATCCGTATGAATAAAAACTTTTTCAGGTATTCGAAAGTCTTTATATTTTTTTAATCCAACTTCAATGGGTGTTTGTGCAAAAAGAAAGGAAAAGGAAAAGGAAAATAGGATAGTTAGGAATAACACATTTTTCATAAATAATACATTTTATTGTTGTTGTTAGTTTTCAATAAAATCCTAAAAATCTAAATTAGTTTAATTACCCTTAAATTTTCTTCGTTAATTATATCTTAAATAATTAAGAGTCAATAAAAATTCTCATTAGTATCCTCCAAAAAAAAAATGAGAACCCAACCTAAGTCAGATTCCCAAATGTTTAGAAAGTCATTTCATTGGATTAAATATTAGACTTTCCTATGTTTAAATTGAGGTTTATTTCTAAAAAAAGACGGGTTAAAAAAGGATTAGAAAACCCGCCTTGATAAAACTCCTAAGAGTTTTTTTAAAGTCATCAAAGTAAAATTTTATCTGTTTGGATTATCCTTTTTTTCTTTTTTTGCAACATCTGATTTTGAACTTTCTGAACCTTGAGATTGAATAACTAGATCAGTAACCGAACTAAAACCATTCGTTAAGGTCACAAAGTAAATTCCATTCGTTGGCAATGAAAATTGAATATCATTTTTCCCAGTTTTCATCGCTATATTTTTTCTAGCTTTTTCATGACCTTCCGTATCTGTTACTAATAATTGAAAAAGCCCTGAATTGTCAACAAAATATTTCATGCTCACTTCATCCTTTTTATTTTTCACATCCATCGTTTCTATATGACAAATTCCAATTGAAACATAAACCGATTGTTGATTAGAGATTAATGTTTTACCTTCTTCTACTTTTTTCAATATATAATGGTTATTCCCTAGCATTGGCAAATTGTCTAAAAACACAATTTGACCATCAGGATAATCAGAAGAATGCACTTCAGCAATTTCACTAAATTGCTCTCCATCACGGCTTCTTAATACTTTAAAAATCTCATTTCCAAAAGCCATTTTTGATTGCCAAATTAATTCTACTCCATTCGTCCGAAATCGAGTATCAAAAAAATACAATTGCTCGCTTAACAAAGGTACTTTTGCAAAAGAGTTAAAACATTTTCCAAATGCATTATATTCGCAAGCCACAGCAGCGAAAGCTGGTTGATACAATTGAATTGATTCATCTAAAACTTTTGGACATTCAGAATGTTGACTAAATACATGCTGAGTAAATAGTAAAGTTAAAAGTAGTATAACAATTTTCGGGTGGGCGTTTTTCATAATTTTGGTGTTTGTTTAAATTTAAATACTATGTGATCCAGTCCATTTTATCCAAATCAATGCATATTGAATTAGAATAAAATGGTAAATGATTACCAGTTCAAAAGGCTTGCAACAGCAAACCATATGGTTTTAAGAGTTTAGTGGATTCTTTCGGTGAAGGTTGTCTAGTACTAGAAAAGTACTTTTTTAGAAAGGATAACTAGGAAAGATTAAGTATTCTCGAAGTTTACCCATAGTATTTTGTCATATTGAAATAATGCAAATATTATGCCAAAATGTAATTTGAGGGGAGAAAATTGGGCATAAAAAATTTTACAAAACCAATACATTTACAAATTAAGTTAAAATGGAATTAAAATCCACTTTGTTTAACTTTGCATCTAAAAATTTAAATAGACTCCAATAGATTCTTCCTTTAAAACAGAGCTTCTTGGAGAAAAAAATATAAAATAGAATATGGCTAGGAATAGACCTGAAGTACTAGAAGAAGATAAAAATAGAAGGATGAACAAAGAGACTTTTCGCGAGGCGATGAAGATCTTTGAATTTGTCAGACCTTACCGTTGGTCATTAATTATAGGAATGATTTTGCTATTTGTAAGTAGTATGGTGTTTATGCTTTTTCCATATTTGATTGGAAAAATGATGGATATCGCTTCTGGAGTTGACTTCCATGGAATGGATTTGAATGATATCTTTTGGTTGATGTTTGTCGTTTTAATTGCTCAAGGTGTCGTCTCATATTTTCGAGTTTTACTTTTTGCAAGATTAAGTGAAAAAGGAATTGCAGATCTCAGAATTGCACTTTATGAAAAATTAGTTTCTCTCCCAATTGTTTTTTATGAAGAAAATCGAGTTGGTGAATTGATGAGTAGATTGACTGCTGATGTCGAAAGATTGTACAATGCATTTTCGATTACGATTGCCGAATTTTTAAGACAAATATTGTTACTTGTTGCTGGTT
The DNA here is from genome assembly GCA_905480595.1 of uncultured Saprospiraceae bacterium. Classification (GTDB taxonomy): domain Bacteria; phylum Bacteroidota; class Bacteroidia; order Chitinophagales; family Saprospiraceae; genus CAJQQY01. Next base: position 6,055 of record CAJQQY010000476.1, read on the forward strand.
TAATTTTCTTAGGTGTCCAGACCCCACAGCTTGCATTTATCATGTTAATGACTTTCCCTGTTGCAGTAATTTTAGGGATGTTCTTTGGTCGTTGGATTCGATCTTTATCAAAAGAAAGACAACAAACTTTAGCAGATACTAATATTATTCTAAGTGAAACGATGCAATCAATTAGTGTAGTTAAAGCATTTTCTAACGAACTTTTTGAATCACTTCGTTATGGAAAATCAAATGATACTATGGTGAAAATTGCCTTAAAGTTCGCTAATGGTCGAGCGGTATTTGCCACATTTATAGTTTCCATATTATTTGGTGCATTAATTTTTGTGATTTATGAAGGAGCTGTTTTGATCCAATCTGGAGATATGACTTCTGGTGGATTAGTGATGTTTACATTTGTTACTGCAATTATTGGTGGTTCCATTGCTGGCTTAGGAAATTTTTACACAGAGTTATTAGGTGCAGTTGGAGCAACAGAAAGAATTCGAGAAATCCTTGCAATGAAAAGTGAAGTTGATCCTCGCGATCCAGCTATCGACCAAGTCTTTAAAAGATTTGAAGGAAACATCGAATATTCAGATGTTAACTTCCACTACCCTACCCGAGAAGATATTGAAGTGATGAAAGGGATCAGCTTTAAAATTAAAGCTGGTCAAAAAGTAGCACTTGTTGGACCGAGTGGTTCTGGAAAATCAACTATTGTCCAACTGCTTTTGCGCTTTTATAATATCCAAAGTGGAGATATTAAGGTAGATGGAAAAAGTATTTTTGATTATAATATTTCTGCTTTTCGAAGAAACTTTGCCATTGTTCCTCAAGAAGTAATTTTGTTTGGAGGAACAATTCGAGAAAATATAGCTTACGGCAATCCTGACGCTTCCGACGAACAAATTATCGAAGCTGCTAAAAAATCTAACTCTTGGGAATTTATCAAAACCTTTCCTGAAGCATTAGACACCGTGGTTGGAGAACGAGGTATCAAACTCTCAGGAGGTCAAAGGCAACGAATTGCAATAGCAAGAGCGATCTTAAAAGATCCTTCTATTTTACTTCTAGACGAAGCTACTTCTGCGCTAGATGCTGAATCAGAAAAAGTGGTTCAAGATGCTTTAAATAATTTAATGGAAGGTCGAACTTCAATAATTATTGCTCATCGATTGGCGACGGTTAGAGAGGTGGATTGCATTTTTGTTATCGATAATGGAAAAATTATTGAACAAGGAACACACGAAGAACTTTCTGCAATTGAAAATGGGGCATATTCGGGATTGGCGAAGTTGCAGTTTGAAAATGTTTAATTTTTTTGCCGCAGATTGGGCTGATTAGTATGATTTTATATGATTTCTCTTGCTAAGTGTATTTAGGATAAAAGGTCTTAAATGAGTAATTTTTTAAATAAAAGTAATCCCACTACAAAAGTCAAACATAAAAAATCATAATAATCAGCCCAATCTGCGGCAAAGAAAAACACCTCCATGTCAACTCTTCATTTTCAAAAAATCCCCCTCGAAGAAAAAGAACAATTCAAAATTCATCTCTTTACTTACCTCAACGAATTAGGAATAATCAATAACGAATACACTTATCTAGATTCATATTGGTCTGACAAAAATCGAACTCCTCTTTATTTTTATTTTGAAAAAAGAAAAATTGGTTTTGCTCTCCTCAATGATTATTGTTTGATTCAAAAAGAAGAACCCGCTAGATCAATTGCAGAATTTTTTATCTTTGAAAATGAACGACGAAATCATTTTGGAAAAAAAATAGCTTTCCAAATATTTGATCATTTTGGAAAAAATTGGGAAGTAAGGACGATGCAAGGAAATAAAAAATCCGAGCTGTTTTGGGAAAACACCATTTCAGAATATACTCCCTCCTTTTCCAAAAAATCAAATCATTCAGAATGGGAAGGATTAATTTTCACTTTCAGTAGTAAATCAAAATAAGATATGATTCCATTACCATTTGGAGGACAAAATCGAGAGAAACTTAAAAAGTCAGAATACGCACTTGGCATTTTAGGAACACTAGTAATATTCCTAGTTGCCTTTCTTTATGCATTCGAAGTAAAATACTTCAGCAATACATTTGAGGCAAAAAGTATGATTTGGAGATCATTAGCGGTTGGTGTAATTGCTGGAATAATAGCTGGTTACTTTTTTTCCAAACCATTCAATGATGGTTTAGAAAAATTAAAACTCTATATTTTTTCAATTGTAATTTCATTGTTATTATTTCCACTCCTGGGAAGTTTATCCAATCGACTATTATCTTTTTCTCCAAAACAAAAAATTGAAGTTGAGTTACAAAGTCAAGAAGCTTACCTCCAAAGTCGATTTGGTAGAGTCAAAACAAAAAAGAAAAAAGATGGAATATTCCTTTTTTTCGTGAAGGATCAAAAATTCGAACGAGTCAAAACAAAAGAGGTTCTTTTTCCTGACTCAAAAAAAGGAGACCGTGTGTCTATTGTTACAAAAAAAGGATTTTGGGGTTATGAGTATTTTATTGAAGAATAAACTACTTAAATAGAATCGACTAAAGTCATTTTTAAGGATGTTAAAAGATACTTGTTGAGGCTGATTTTTTTAAGATCTTTACTGAGACCAATAAAACAAAAAATTAAAATGCCAGAATTACCTGAAGTCAATACTTTCAAACTCTATTTTGATAAAACTTCTTTGAATCAAAAAATTGGAGAAGTCCATGTCCATGATGATAAAATCATGCGCAATATTGATGGCGATAGTTTTATTGAAAAATTAACTGGAAGAACTTTTGTCAAGTCCTTCCGACGAGGAAAATATCTTTTTGGGAAATTAGATAATGGCAATGATGTTCTTTTTCATTTTGGAATGACTGGCGATTTTAAGTATTATGAAGACGAAATGGATCAACCTCGGCACGAACGATTTGCTTTACATTTTGAAAATGGATATCGCCTAGGATTTGATTGCCCAAGAAAATTTGCCAGAATTTTATATTTAGAAGATTTGGAAAAATACATTTCTGAGGTTGGATTAGGAGAAGACGCTTTAGTGATTTCCGAAAATGATTTTCTGAAAAAAATGGAAGGAAGGAAAACTTCAATCAAAGGTTTTTTACTTAATCAAAAATTGTTAGCTGGTGTGGGAAACTTGTATGCTGATGAAATTTGTTTTCAAACACGAATTCATCCTGCCTCTCCAGTTAATGCTTTAAAAGCTAAACAAAAGAAAGCCGTTTACAAAGCAATGAATAATATTCTTACCATTGCAATCGATCGTGCTAGATATTACAAAGATGAAAAATCAGAAGATGATTTTTTCCAATGGAGAGTCGAAGGTCGAAAGGCTCCCAAAGGAAAAGGGGTGTGTCAAGTTGAAAAAATTGCAGGTCGAACGACTTACTATTTTGATATTTATCAAAAACTATATCAAATTGAATAAATCATTCAATCTAATTTCAATTCATAAAACTCACTAGTCGAAAAAGATTGTCCATTATTTCCGCCACCAAAATAAAGAGAATTATCCAACACAAAGGCAAACAATTCTTGTTTGTTGGGAACAGGCATATCTAGAATTTTTGTCCACATATCAGAGGCAACATCATACTCCCATAAATCTGAAAATGTTTTAACTGTTGTTGTTGTCGAATTAAATTCAATCCCAAATCCAAAGTATCCTTTTCCATTGTGTGAAAAACTAATTCCATCTCTTCGTCCATCACCAGGGAAATCTCCTTTTTGAGACCAAGTATTATTTACCAAATCATATTCCCAAATATCTGTTTTATTATCATAGTAAGAATAGGGAAATTCATTTCCTAAACCTACATATAATTTATCATCGATAATAAAATGAAATTTGCCAGAATTTCCGGCACAAGGATAACTGCCAAACTCAGAAAAACTTTGAGCAACAGGGTCAAATTGCCACATTCTCTTTTGTGAATTATCATTTTGGCCTCTCCCGATCATATACCCAAAACCTCCATAGGAAAATCCAATGGCATCCATAATTGGACCTGTACTAGTTGGATTTCCAGGAAAATTTCCTTCTAGGACAAAATTACCATTTTGAAAATTATAGGAATAAAAAGATAAATCTCCTATCCCAAAATTGGAATTTCCAAAACCAAAATATACTTTGTCATTAAGTACAAAACTTGTCGCATTATTTAAATTTGTTGGAACATCATTCGATAGCTGAGTCCAAGATTTATTGGCAGGATCAAATTCCCAAAGATCTTGATCGTATTGAAAATCTGAATAATCTATTCCTCCTGCGACATAGCCCTTTCCATTTTTGGTAAAATAAATCATTTGAGTTTTTCCTCCAAAAGGTAAATCATCCAATTGAGTTAAATTGTCAGGAAATATCTGACCTATGACAACCTTCACCATATATTCGTCAGATTCATTTCCTTTACTTGCTGTTAATTTTACGTTGAAAGCTCCTAATTCAAGATATTCATGAACCGGTTCTTTTTCAGTAGAAGTATTTCCATCATCGAATTCCCATAAAAAATCAGTCGCATTTTCAGAATAGTTTCTAAAAGTAACTTCTCCAAATTCAATAATTGGAGTGGTAAATCTTGCTCTTAGTGCCTCTTGAGAGAAGTTATCTTTTTTGCAAGAGGAGGTGAAAAGAAGGATATTTAACAAGATAAAAAAGGAAAATCTTAAAATATTCATAGTTCAAATTTATGATTTAATTGCTTCAATCTAAAAGACGTCATAAAAGATCAAATGGATGGGAAGTTTTAGAATTATTTTTTACAAAAGAAGACTCTAAACAAAATGTCTTATCAATCCTTTATAAAGTATGTTTTATCTAAAAATAACCTTCAAATATCGGATAACACTTACTTTTACAAAACATTTTATTATTTAATAACGTGTATTATTTTAGTTTTGTGAAAAAGTAAAACTCAAAAATTTAAATACTAAATATGAAAGATTTTGTCAAATTTGTTTTCGCTTCCTGTTTAGGAATTACCATTGCAGGAGTCGCCTTATTTTTTATAGGAACTACTGCTGTTGCTGGATTGATTTCAGGAGTAAGTGGAGAAGGTGCTTCGCCAGCTGCCAAGCCAAATTCAGTTTTAAACATTTCTCTCCAACCTCAAATCCCTGAAAAAACGAATAATGTTCAGGTAGATCAATTTCAATTAGAAATGGATAATATCCTTGGTGTCCATGATATGGCTCGTAGTATTAAACATGCTAAAACGGATGACAATATTCAAGGAATCATGATTGACTTATCAAGTGCAAGTTTGGGGCAAGCGAATGCCTCTTACCTCCGCGAGACAATCCAAGATTTTAAGGAGAGTGGAAAATTTGTTTTGGCTTATGCACCTGCTTACTCTAAAGGAACTTACTATTTGGCTTCCGCTGCAGATGAGGTCTATATCAACCCATTTTCTGTAATGGAGTTTGATGGATTTGCTGCAAGCATTCCTTTTTTCAAAGGTATGTTGGATAAATTAGGGGTAAAAATGCAAGTTAAATATGCAGGTCAATTTAAAAGTGCAACGGAACCATTCCGTCTTTTCGAAATGAGTGATCAAAATAAAGTGCAAGTAAGAGCTTATTTGGAAGGTATGTATGAAGTCTACCTTAAGGATATTGCAGCTTCACGAAATATGACTCCAGCTCAATTGAGAGCAGTTGCCAATCAAGGTATTTTATTAAATTCTAAGGAAGCTGTGGAAGCTGGATTGGTAGATGGAGTAAAATATAAAGATGAAGTTTTGAATGAACTACGAACTAGATTAGGTCTAGATGATGATGATAAAATTCCTTCAATTGGATTGTATGATTACGCAGAATTTGTTGGGGCTAAAAAAGATTTCAGTTCAAGTAATAAAATTGCAGTTGTTTATGCCGAAGGTTCTATTGTTGATGGTGAAGGAAATTTAGGAAGTGTTGGAGGTGATAAATATGCAAGAATTATTCGAAAAGCCAGACAAGATGATAAAGTGAAAGCTATCGTGATTAGAGTTAATTCAGGTGGTGGAAGTGGAATGGCTTCAGAAAATATTTGGAGAGAAATTGAATTGGCGAAAGCGGATGGAAAAACTGTCGTGACTTCAATGGGTGATGTGGCAGCTTCTGGTGGATATTATATTGCTTGTAACTCTGATGCGATTTTAGCACAGGCAAATACGATTACAGGATCAATTGGAGTTTTCGCAATGATCCCAAGTTTCCAAGATGGAATGCGAGATCATTTAGGAATTGAAGTAGATACCGTTAAGACTACTAAATTCGCGACGAGCATCACGCCATTTTTTGATATGAGCGATGAGGAAGGAGATCGAATTCAAAAATATATTGATGAATTTTATGATCACTTCTTATTGAGGGTTTCTGAAGGACGTGGAAAAACAATACCACAAATTCATGAGATTGCACAAGGTAGAGTTTGGACTGGAAAATCTGCTTTAGAAATTGGATTAGTTGACGAATTAGGAGACTTAGATGATGCAATTGCTATTGCAGCTGAAAAAGCGGGAATTGCAGATTATAGATTAAAGGAATATCCAGAAGTTAAAGAACCAATACAACAATTTATTGACAATTTAACAGG
>CAJQQY010000477.1 GCA_905480595.1 uncultured Saprospiraceae bacterium
CATTGAAGAGAGTTAAAAAGTAGTAAGCAGTTAAAGCGACCCGCTACTAAAAAAAAATAAAATGCCAAACGTAATATTCAAAGATATCGGCGAAATGTCCTACCAAAAAGCTTGGGACTTCCAAACTCAACTTCACAATGAGGTAAAAGAGACTAAAATCGCTCGTCGTGAATGGTCAGAGGAAGATAAAGCTAATGCTGATAAAAAAAATTATCTAGTTTTTTGTTCACATCCAGCAGTTTATACTTTAGGAAAAAGTGGAAAAATGGATCACTTACTCTTAAATGAAAAACAACTGGAAGAAAAGGAAATAGAGTTTTTCAAAATCAATAGAGGAGGAGATATTACTTTTCATGGGCCAGGTCAAATTGTAGGATATCCAATTTTCGATATGAATGAATTTTTTACTGACATTCATAAATATGTTCGATTTTTAGAAGAAGCAATTATTCGGACTTTGGCAGAATTTGAGGTGGAAGCAGGTCGTGAAGAAGGATTTACAGGAGTTTGGTTACCTGCAACTAAAGTGCAACCAAAACGTAAAATATGTGCCATTGGAGTTCACTTAAGTCGTTGGGTAACGATGCATGGTTTTGCTTTTAATGTGAACACGGATTTGAATTATTTTAACTATATTGTTCCATGTGGAATCGACGATTCGGATAAAGCTGTGACTAGTCTTTCGGCTGAAATTGGCAAGAAGGTTGATTTAAATAAAGTTAAAATATGTTTGAAGAAACATTTTGCTGAATTATTTGAATTTGAATATGTTTGATTTTTTGTAAACACATTGTTAAATTAATAAAATCAAATATTTTTTTTAAAACCGAGACAACTGAAAATCGAGGAGTACGTTAAAATATTGTTTTAAAAGTTTATGAAAAAAGATATTCCAGAGCTTAAAGTTGAAGATTTAGCGATTGCAATTGTGCCTCGCGAGGAAGTTATAGTTAATCCAGAAGAAGATTTATGGGACACTTATATCATCAATTTAAAAGATGAAAAAATCAAAAGTGTTTTGATTGCCTCTCAAGGTTATGGTGAGATGGAAGGAGAGGAAATGAAGACCACAACTTTGCGACATTTTTTTGAAGAAATAGGACCTTTAGAGATTTTAAAAATAGAACCAATCCAACGAAAATTATTTGATCTAACAAATGAGTATTGGGTTAGTTTTAATTATGATGGATACATGTATGATAAAAAATATGTATTTGTAAAAGGAAGTATTGCGGAGTATAATTTTACCTTGATTCCTTTTATTAATAAAAAAGGAGTGATGATTCGGTAGCAAAATTGTTGATCGGTTGATTCGGTAATCAGGCACTTGCGAAACTCAAATATTAACACCAATCTAACTGATTACCAACTTTATATGTACAACTAATTATCTGATTATGAAAGCAAAGTTTACATTTGTATTTATATTGTTACAAGTTTTTGCTTTTTGCCAAGTGGATACTTCTTATTCTCAGATTGATACTACAGAAATTGATTCTTTTCAAATCGCCTACCAAGAATTTTCAAAAATTATAGCTTTAGATTCTACCGATACGAATGCTTATATCGAGCGTGCGGATTTAATTTCTGGAGCACATGATGAAGCATATTTTAAAACTATTTTTGGTAACGACGAAATATATAATCAGGCGATGACTGATTATGATAAAGCAGTAGAATTAAGTCCTTATAATTATAAACCATATTTGAAAAGAGCGATATTAAAAGATCGTTTTTTACGATATAAAGAAGCGGTAAAGGATTATGAAGAAGCGTTGACTTATGCTTATGTGTTTGATAATAAAATGAAAATAAGAGTACATCGAGCAAGAATAAAAGCAAAATTAGGTGCTTATGATGTGGCGATAAAAGATTTAGAAAAAGCACTTTTAGAAGATCGCGAAAATGCAGTTTTATTGAACACTTTGGCTTTGATTCATTTGGATATTGATGACATAGAAAAGGCGTTGAAGTATCTTAATCGAAGCTTGGAATTTCATCCAGAAGATGCTTACACTTTTGCGAATATCGGTTACGTTGCGCTTCATGCTGGTAAATATCAAAAAGCGATTAATATTTATGACGACCAAATAAAGAAAGATGCCTCTTATAGTTTTATGTTTAACAATCGTGGATTTGCAAAACATAAATTAGGGCAACATGAAGAAGCACTCGAAGACATATCTCATGCTATCGAATTAAACCGACTCAATTCTTTTGCTTTTAAAAATCGAGCAATAATAAATTTCTTTTTAGATAAAAATGAAGCTGCTTGTGAAGATTTGCAGCAAGCTAAAAAATTAGGCTACACTACTGAGCATAATGACGAAGTAATAAAGATGCTTTTTGAAAAATGCCTCAATGTAAATAAAAAACCGAAATGATAACGGTTAATGCTAAACGATAAACGGTTAACACCAAGTGGTATTAACCGTTTATCGTTTAGCATTAACCGATAAAAAAACTACTCTTCTATAAGTTCAATCAATCTATTCAGGTCACTATCATTTGCGAAATTAATAGTGATCGAACCTTTCCCTGTTTTAGCATCTCTTTTCAATTGAATTTTAGATCCTAAGTATCTTGATAGTTGATCTTGAGCATGTTGATAATCGGCTGGAAGACTTGATTTTGCTGA
>CAJQQY010000478.1 GCA_905480595.1 uncultured Saprospiraceae bacterium
TTGATCAATAAAAATTGGTCATTATTAATAAAAGTTATTAACTTTGTTATACATCAAATTTGAATTAGAATAGTTTTAGTTTTCATAGCTTTATATTTTTTGTTGTTAAGCCTAATCTCTCCGATTAGGCTTTTTTTATGCCCGCAATCCCTAAAAGGGAACCTTTTTTGATTATGCCTTTGGCAATCAAAAAAGTTAAACTCAATGGAAGGACACTTAAAATAGAAATGCACTTTGAATATATATTCAAAGTGCATTTCTATTTTAAGTCTTTCAAGCAAAAGGTTGGTGCAGTTTCGTCTAACACTTCCCTCGAAACTTTTTTGATTGCCAAAGGCATAATCAAAAAAGGCTCCCCTTTATGGGCTGGGGGTAAACAAATTCCTCCATTGCATATTTATCTTTTTGAAAAACTGATTATTAGGAAACTTTTTTAATTCATTTAAAATCGATTCTTCAGCTGTTGGTTTAAAATTGGATAGGTCATCTAAGTTTGAATAATTAGTACTGTATTTATTGTTAAAAAACTCAAGCAACCCATCTCTTACAAAAAAGTGAAAATCCTCAAAATAATTTAAATATTGAATTGGTAATCCTTGCCCACTTAGAAAATGATATAAAACAGCAAACTCAAATAAATGCTCAATATTAGGCATATAAAATTCAGACTTAGACCTTTGTCTTTTGGCGAATACTATATCAGAATTCATAAATATGATATTGTTTTCAAATAAATCCTCCCAAAGATTCAGTTGTACTTTTGTTTCATCTACAAAGGTTATTTGGACTTTGGTATAAGCATTGTCTTGAGAAATATTCATTACTCCTATTTCCGAAAAAGACTTAATGGCTTCAATCACATTTTGATGATCTTTCTTACGAAGCAAAATATTAAATGGAATTTCTGGAATTGACTTATGAATGGCAAAATGTTCAAATAATAAGTATTCCGAATCCTTCAAGCATCCCAGGAGATGAGCAATAAATTTTTGTTGAAAAATCATACTTTCAATTTTTGGCGAATTAAAATTGGTTTAGACTAAGGGAGGGAATAGTAAGAAGGGATTTTTGTTATTGAGTTATTATCCTTATTACTTAAATCTCTTCAAGATCAGATTGGATAATCCAACCGACCTCACCATTATCTAATCTAACTTTGTACCAAGATGTGACTTTCTCCATAATTTCGACCTTTGTTCCTTCATGAAGGGGTAAAATTTCATTACTTATTTCGTCAGGAAGGGTTTTTAGAGAAGTTTCTTTGCTCATAACTATGGCTGAACCACTTTTCTGTTGGACTTGATAGCTGCTATACCCTAAAGCAAAAACGACTAAACTCAGTCCTAATATTGTCATTCCACCTAGAAATCCTCGTTTTCTTTGTCCTCGCTCTTTTCCTAAAATCCATAGAACGATACCTGCGATCCCTAACCAAAACAAAAGAATTCCAAAAATTGACCAAATTCCTGAATGAGTGAGGTTTCGAATCTGAGTCCACCAACGAGCTAGGAAAAAACTTGGAAGAACTGCGATTTCATCAATTGTTTCTGAATTTGCTAACTCTAGATTTTGAAGAATTTCAGAGTCATTTGGATCAAGAAGTAAGGCTCGCTCATAATTCAAAATTGTTTTTCCCCATTCTTTCTTTTGGAAGAAACAATTTCCCAAATTGAAGTACAATTCAGATGATTGAATATTTTTTCCTAGAATAGATTCGTATAATTGAATCGCTTGATCATAATTTTTATTTAAAAAGGCTTGATTTGCAGATTGAAAAATAGATTGCTCTTCAGATTGAGCAACTGAAAATTGAGTACAGAATATTGTGATACAGAAAATCAGGGAAATTAATTTTCTCATTGTTTCGTTGTTTTTGATTTTGGTTCTGATTTGTCTTCAAGTTTTGGTTCTGATTTTGGTTGATCATCTAACTTTGGAGTCGTTTCAATTTTCACTTCCGTCTCATTATTTTTTTCTAAAAATAAATCTTCTAATGTCATTGGTCTTCTTGAAGTATCCCAATTAAAACCATCCAATTTCTGATCTCCTCCACTTGCTTTTTCCATAGGAGTAAATTTAGCTTTTGGTTGGGTATAAAATTTAATATTATCTACTTGATTATTCCCAAAATATAAAAGCATACTGCTCGCTACAGTTTTGTTTGACCCTATATATTTTTTATCATCATCTAAAGCAAAATAAATAGACTCTGCATTCCCATCAACTCTCATTCGTCGGACTTCATCATCTTCGAAAAATACAATATTATTTTTCCCTTTGATTTGGTTAAAATAAATTTCGTCTGGCGAATTTATCATAAAAGAATTTCGATACATGTAAATTCGATCGATCTTTTTTTCTACCAATTGAATATGAATCGTATCAGCAGAAAATTGAGAAGTGTCAGACCAAATTACTGGATCATCATAAAACTTAAAAAGAGAATCCTTTTCGCTGTAAACCAATGAATCACAAATAGCTTGTAAGTCAGATTTAAATAACCGTACATCAGGATAAGCAATCAATGTTCGAATAGAATCATCTTCATTTTGCTTAAATGAAATCAA
>CAJQQY010000479.1 GCA_905480595.1 uncultured Saprospiraceae bacterium
AAATTCATCACACCCAAAAATTAGATGCTCCAAGTGGGACTGCCATCACCCTTGCCGAAGGGCTTTTAGAGAAAATATCTCGAAAATCTAAATGGGTAAAAGAATCTGCAAATCAAGAAAATGAACTCCCCATTTTTTCCAAGAGAATTGAAAATGTTCCTGGTACGCACTCCATCAATTATGATTCTGAAATTGACTCTATAGAAATAAAACATACTGCTCACTCTAGATTGGGTTTTGCAAAAGGTGCCTTGATGGCAGCTGAATGGATGAACAATCGAAAAGGAATTTATGGAATGGAAGACATGCTCAAAACTTAAATTAACTATTTAGTAAACTAAAAAATGAAAGTAGTTTTTGTCTATTTTATTTTATTAATCCAGTTTGGATGTACGAATAACTATGCTGAAGTTTATACAAAATCATCAATAGAAAACTGGCATAGAATCGATTTAAAACACTTCGAATTAGAAACTCCAAAAAATTATAAATTCAATCCTCATCAAGGAATTGATTCCTTTGTGGGAGAAATATCCAAGAAGAAAACTAAATTTTCATTTGACTATGGCTGGTATTCCAATGCAGGACCATTGACTCCAAAAGAGTATTTGGAAAAAAATATATTCAGATTCCACTTCCAAGATTTATTAGATACGATGAAGATCTCAAATGATTCGAAAAATATTAAATCTGAGATTCGTGAACAATTAGTAATCAATAAAATTGATCGGAATCAAAATGGTAAATATCTCGCTGAATTAGAATTCAAAGAAATACCAATAAGTTTCACATTTGAGCCAATAGAATTAGGATTAGAAGAAAAATTTCATGACTACGAATTTTTAATAGAGGAAAGCGAACACTACTATAAAAAAATTTACTATCCAAAAGATTTTGAAAAAACTACTAAGGCTGGGGTCTACATTGAAAATTTAAAATTCAAAAAGAAAAATAAATTCAATACTACAAAATTGGCATTTTACACTTCAAATATTAACAGCAAAAACAAAGAAGAAATTCTAAAAATATTGAAAACGGTTAAATTAAATAATTGATTTTCAAAGCTCAGAAATTAATACACATTCAAAACATTAACTTTTACTTCGTCAATCTTTCTTTTTATTTCCAAACTAATTTTTACCTTTGTGCCACTTAGGTTTCCGTTCTTGGGCGGAATGAAAAGGGAATCCGATGAAATTTCGGAGCAGTCCCCGCTGCTGTAAGTTCTAAAAACAGCTTTTAATAGTTGCCACTTTTTTGAAAAAAAGAAATTCAAAATGGGAAGGCATTAAAAGTAGAACGAGCCAGAAGACCTGCCAAAGTACTTTCGTTTCATAAAACTTTCGGAGGAAAAGTTAACGACAGATCCACTTTTATGGCTTTGGCTATTGAAGTATTTTTGAGCGCTTTTTCTTTTGAAAAAATGCTTATAAATATTCGCCTTCCTAAAACTATCTGCCGCTTGCTCCTACCCGTAAGTATATTGTTAGCAGATGATAAAAAATATTACTTTACTTCTTGGACTTTTAGCTTTTCCTTTGTTTTTACTTGGACAATTGGACACAGTCATAACTATACCTGAAGTAGAGATTTCTGCCGAAAAAATTAGAAAACAACCTGTTGGAACTCAACTTGAAAAATGGGATTCGGAAAAATTAAATTCTCTTCCAGCTCAAAATATTGCAGAACTTTTAACTACTGAAAGTGGCACTTTTATCAAAAGTTATGGGTCAGGTAGTTTGGCTACTTCATCCATTCGAGGAGGAAGTGCAGGTCACACTTTAGTTTTATGGAATGGGTTTTCATTACAAAGTCCCATTCTTGGTTTACTTGATTTATCTCTTTTACCTTTAAGTGGTTCAGAAGAAATTAGTTTGCAAAAAGGAGGAAGCTCTGCCCTATGGGGAAGCGGAGCCATCGGAGGAGTAATTGCTTTGAACAATAAATCTGATTTTAACACCAAGAAATTTACAAATGTAAAAACTACTATTGGTAGCTTTGGAAATTTCAATCAAGAAGTGAAATTTGGTTTTGGAAATTCACGTGTACAGAGTGTTACAAAATTATTTCATCAGCAGGGTGAAAATAATTTCAAGTATTTCGTGGCACCCAATTTTCCCAAAAGAGAACAAACCAATGCACAGGTTTCACAACAAAATATTTTGCAAGATTTTTATTGGAAAATTGATAAAAAGAATCAATTAACTTTGCACTTTTGGCAGCAATATTCCGATCGGAACATCCCTCCTACCAATGTTCAGACTAAAAGTGAAGCTCATCAAAACGACCAAGCAACTAGAATAATATTAGACTGGAAAAATGTTAATGGATCTTATGTTTTACAAGGTAAAGTCGGTTTTTTCAAAGAACATTTAGACTATTATGATGATGCAACGAACTTAGTTTCTTTGAGTGATTTCACCACCTTAACTAGTGAATTTTCAGGGCAAAATTTTTTTAAAAACACCCATAAATTATTCGCTGGAATTACTCATTCATTTACTACAGCAAATAATGATGGCTATGTAAATCCACCTACGGAAAATAGGTCGGCAGTTCAGTTTTCTTATTTTTTCCAACAAAAAAAATATAAACTTCAAGCGAGTGTTCGTCAAGGTTTAATAGATGGTAAATTAATTCCGATAGTTCCTTCTCTTGGTTTCGATTATACTATTTCTCCTTCTCTAAAATTGCAAGGAAAGGTAAGTCGAAATTATAGAGTTCCAACTTTAAACGATCGTTTTTGGCAAGTAGGAGGTAATGAAAACTTAAATCCAGAATCTGGCTGGAGTCAGGAAGCTTCGATTTTTTCTCAAGTAACTGTTGGAAAAAGTTCCTTTGAATTTTCACTTACAGGTTTTAATCGAAATATCGATCAATGGATTTTGTGGGCTCCAGCTGAGGGGCAATCAATTTGGTCTGCATTTAACATTACGAAAGTTTGGAGTCGAGGTTTAGAACCTAGATTTTCTTTTTCTCAAAAGATAGAAACAATACAATTACATTTTTTTACTGGTTATGATTTCATCAAGTCAACCAATCAAGTGGCCATGGATTTGCCAAAACGAGAAATTGGTCAACAATTGATTTATGTACCAACTCATCAAGCATTTGGACGAGTCAATTTAGTTTGGAAAAATGTTGGATTTTCATATCAACATTCTTTCGTTGGGAAATCCGAAGGCCAATATGGTGATATTGAATCCTACCAAACAGGTAATGCTAGAATACAATATTCTCAAAATTGGAAAACATGTAAAAGCATTGTTTTTTTCAACATCAATAACATCTGGAATACAAATTACATAGTGGTAGAAAGGCGACCTATGCCTGGTACTAACTATCAAATAGGAATAAATTTTCTTTTTCAAAAACAACTAAATCACGTTAAATTATGAACAAAATTTTTACTTTAATTCTTACTTTTTTTGCCTTTCATTCATTTGCACAAACTACTTCTGACTTTGAAGAATACGTGATTGGTGTTGACTCATTTTTGAATGGAAGTGTTGGGCCAAGTATATTTTCAAGTGGAAATCTTTCTTTGGAAAATGATTATAATCCTGCTTGGATGGCATGGACAGGTTGGGCTATTTCTTCAGGAACAGATGTTACAACAACCGAGTTTTCCAACTTAAGTACGATCAATGGAACGGGATATGATGATTCAAATAATTATGCTGTTTCATTTTCTTCAGATCAAACAATTATGCATTTGGATAACGATGCTGCTGGCGAAACGGTAACTGGGATGTATGTAAATAATTTGACTGTAGCACATAACATAATCAAGGATGGAAATATGTTTTCCAAAAAATTTGGTGGTGTGACTGGGGATGATGAAGATTATTTTTTATTAACAATTAAAAAATATTTAGGTGGTACTCTTTCTTCAGAATCAGTAGAATTTTATTTAGCTGATTATCGATTTACAGATAACGCTCAAGATTATATTGTAAATGAATGGACTTGGGTGGATTTAACCGATTTGGGTCAAGCGGATAGTTTAGCTTTCACTTTGAGTTCAACTGACAATGGAAATTATGGTATGAATACACCTGCATATTTTGCCATTGATAATGTGGTGACTTCTGACGGAGTAGTGGCTGTTGAAAATGTTGATGCAACATCTTTATTTGAATTTTATCCAAATCCAGCTAGCGAATTTTTTGTTTTGAAAAATTTAGAAAAAGAAAATGTGCAAGTTTCTATATTTGACATGACTGGTAGATTAGTTTATGACAACATGCTTACAAACGATCAAACTGAAATAAATATTCAACATTTTTCAAAAGGAACTTATATGGTTAAAATTCAAACTACAACCAAATTTGCTTCTCAATTGTTGATTAAACAATAAAATAAATCAACTCACAAGGTGACTTAAAGTCACCTTGTGAATATTTCTCAATATGACTGAAGCTAAAATAAAAATCTGCCAACGTTGCAAAACTTCTTTCGATTGCAACATGAATGACATCGCCAACTGTCAATGTAATAGTATTGTAATGACTCAAGTAGGAAATAATTTTTTAAAAAAAACGAAGTACGATTGTTTGTGTAATAATTGTCTGAGTGATATTAATCGATTGACTGAATTCGCCAAAAACCAAGATTTCCCAAGGCATTCAGCCAATTTAGAGGAAGGATTGCATTTTTATATGGAAAATGGATTTTTTGTTTTCACGGAGTTTTATCACATGCTTCGAGGTAATTGTTGTGGAAGTGGATGTCGGCATTGTGCTTATGGTTTTGAAAAATAATTTCCTTTGAATAATGAATATAAACTACACGATATTCGTTATTCAAAAACTCATTTCCCCAGACGTGCCTCCAAATCCTCTCTCCTCCCCTTAGGAATTGCATCAATCAAATTACGGGTGTAGGTTGTTTTTGGATGATTATAAATTTCATCAGCGTCGCCAATTTCTTCTATTTTCCCATCATTCATCACAATCATTCGGTCACTCATAAATTTTACAACAGACAAATCATGAGAAATAAAAATATAGGTAAACTGAAATTTCTCTCGTAACTCCATTAACAGATTTAAGACCTGCGCCTGTACACTCACATCCAACGCAGAAACAGATTCATCACAAATAATAAACTTCGGGTTCAACGACAATGCTCTTGCTATACAAATCCGTTGTCGTTGGCCACCCGAAAATTCATGCGGATAACGATTAAAATGTTTTGCTTCTAAACTTACCGTTTCCAAAAGTTCAATCACTTTTGCTTTTCGCTCATCATCATTAGCTAATATTTTATGCACTTGCATCGGTTCCATTATGGCATTTCCAATGGTCATTCTTGGATTGAGAGAAGAGTATGGATCTTGAAAAATAATCTGCATGTCTTTTCTCAAACTTCGCATTTCATCATTTGAAATCTCATTTATATTTTTTCCTTCAAAAATAACTTCCCCTGATTTTGCTTCGACTAACCTTAAAATAGTTCTTCCCAAGGTCGTCTTCCCACAACCAGACTCTCCTACTAAACCCAATGTTTCTCCTGGGTAAACTTTAAAACTTACATCATTTACAGCTTTCACCCAATCAGTTGTTTTTCCAAAAAAATTCTTTTTAGCTGGAAACCAAGTTTCTAAATTTTTGACTTCTAGAATTGGTTTTTGAGTAGGTAAAAAATGCTGTCGCTTCTCACGAGAGGCTAGGTCAATTTTATTATTTTCTGTTACTTCATCAATACTTTTTATTTTTTCAGTTATGATTATATCCTCATTTTCATTTTTCCCAAAATCCATAAAATCACTTACGACTGGTAATTTTCTCAATCTAAAATCAAGGGGTGGTCGACATGCTAAAAGTCCTTTGGTGTAAGGATGTTGAGGATTTAGGAAAATACTTCCGATATCTCCTTGTTCTACAATTTTCCCCTTGAACATCACGATCACATGATCCGCAATTTCTGAAATTACTCCTAAATCATGGGTGATAAAAATGATTGAAGCATTAATTTCTTTTTTCAAATTATTCATCAAATCGAGAATAGCTTTTTGAACTGTCACGTCCAAAGCAGTAGTCGGTTCATCCGCAATCAACACATCTGGATTACAACTCATCGCCATAGCTATCATGACTCTCTGTTTTTGTCCTCCTGAAAGTTGATGTGGATATGCACTAAAAATTCGCTCAGGATCGGGCAATTGAACTTTCTCAAAAAGGTCAATCGTCATTTTTTTTGCCTCAGCTTTTGATAATTTTTGATGCAAAATAATAGCTTCAGCAACTTGATCTCCACATCGAAAAACTGGATTAAGCGAAGTCATTGGCTCTTGAAAAATCATAGCTAACTCATTTCCTCGATAGTGTTGCATTTCTTTATCCGAAAGCTGAAGCAAATCAATTGCACCTTTTCCTTTTGGATAATAAAGAATTTGCCCACCAACAATTTTGCCTGGAGGTTGCGCCACTAATTGCATAATCGACAAGGAAGTTACTGACTTACCAGAGCCAGATTCTCCAACAATACCAAGGGTCTCACCTCGATAAAGCGTAAAGCTTATTTTATCTACAGCTTTTACAATTCCTTCTTCTGTTGAGAATTGGGCTTGCAAATCGATAACTTCTAGTAACTTTTCTTTTGCCATTTTTTGGTTTGATCTTGAAAATAGGGCGATAAAATGGGATTGTTTTTACGCAAATATATAAAATACTTAACAACAAAGATTCATATAATTTATTCAGTACCTTTAGGTATTTCCTTTCACAACAAAACCTAAAATTTTCATTTTATAAAAAACTAATCATAGAGTTATGAACAGAACTTTAATTACAATTTTATTTTCGGTTTTAGTTTTTTCCTTAAGTGCACAAGATTCAAAAGAAGAAAAAATCAAAGCCTTAATTAATGAAGGAGTCGAATTGCATGATGCATCAGATTATAAAGGTGCTATTGAAAAGTACCAAGAAGTCCTAAAAATGGATAGTAAAAACCTACTTGCTTTGGCTGAAATAGCATTAACCTATCACGTCACTCAAAAATATAGTGATAGTATAAATGCCTGTAAAAAGGCGATTAAACATCATAAAAAGAATGAATTATTGGTAACCGTTTATGTCACCTATGGGAATACTTTAGACATCATTGGTAATACTAAAAAGGCCAAAAAGATCTATAAACAAGGCATCAAAAAATTTCCAAATGCAACTATGCTGTATTTCAATTATGGAATTACTTTGGCAAAAGTAGGTGATTCAGAAGAAGCCCTAGATTGCTTTCAAAAATCATCTCAGTTAAATCCAAATCATGCCAGTTCACATTATGTTCAATCATTGGTTGCTAGTGATTTGAGAATGAGAGTTCCTGCAATTTTGGTTGGTTGGAGATTTTTGATTTTGGAACCAACTGGCGAACGTGCTAAAATTATGCAAGAAGGAGTTTCTAATTTGATGAAAGGAAGCACCAAGAAAAATGGAGACGAGGGAATTACAATTACCCTTGACGCATTGATGGTAAAAGAGAAAAAAGAAAATGATTTTTCGATGGTCGAAATGATTATTGACTTGAGTGGTGCGGTTGATTTGGGAGACGATGACCAGGAGCAAACAGAGGAAGAAAAATTTGTAGAAAAAATAAACAAAATCTGTAAGATACTTTCCGAAAATAGTGGATCGAAAAAAGGATTTTATTGGGAACATTTCGCACCTTATTTTAAAGAATTACACGATGAAGGTCATACTGAAGCTTTGGCCTATTTAATTAAACTATCTACTAATGAAAAAGCTGTTCAAGATTGGATGGAAAAGAATGGAGATAAAGTGGATGATTTATTCAAATGGTCTGACAATTATGAGTGGAAATAGTTCAAAAAGCGTTGGACATTAGACGTTTTACGTTAAACGTTTTTCTTCTTCCTTGGCACTATTTCTGCACCTAAATAACTTATCAAATTAAAATATTTTTAAACATGAGATTTCCATTAACTTATCTTTTTTTATTTTTTCTTACCATAAACCTACAGGCTCAACAGTCCATGAATATGACACTTTTGGATAGTTGGGATTTGGATACTTTGCCAATGGCTGGAAGTATTCAGTACAATGAAGTTTGGGGTTATGTTGACTGTGATGGAGGGGAATACGCTATTTTAGGTTCTGCAAGTCGGATTCATTTTATTGATTTAGCTGATCCAACTAATTTGGAAGAAATCGCAAGTTTTGCTGGTGGCGAAACAACTGTTTGGAGAGATATGAAAACTTATAAAGATAGAGCTTATGCGGTATCTGATAATACTAATGAAGGTTTAATGATTTTTGATTTGAGTGACTTACCTAATTCTGTTACAAAAACATACCACAGTAATGAGTTTTTTGGAAAATCTCATAACATTTATATTGAAGAAGAAACTGGTAGATTATATTCGGTAGGAACAGACACTCAAAGTGGAGGTGTTATAGTTTTAGATTTGAATGATGATCCTGATAACCCTACTCTTATGGCTTCGGTAAATTTCCCTGCAAATCCATCAACAGGACAAGGTTATGCTCATGATATATTTGTCCGTGATAATATTGCGTATGGCTCTCATGGATATTTAGGTTTTTTTGTTTGGGACATGACTGATCCTACTAATCCTATATTATTAGCCAGTCAAGATACTGGTGGATATAATCATAGTAGTTGGGTTTCGGAGGATGGAGATTTTGCAATTTACGCTGAGGAGGTTCCAATAGGAAGGCCCTTAGGCGTAATTAATTTGGAAAATCTTGATAATAATTTTATTGAAATCGATCATACTTTTAAATTTCCATTGAATCCGAATTACGATAATAATCGCCCTCACAATCCATTTATTAGAGGCGACTATTTATTTTGTTCGTACTATCATGATGGAATTCAAGTATTTGATGTTTCTGATCCATTGAATCCGTCAGTAGCTGCCTATTATGATACTAATCCAACGGATACTGCTTATGCTGGTTTTGAGGGTAATTGGGGAGCATATCCATTTTTACCTTCTGGGTTAATTTTAGCATCTGATGTTTTGACTGGACTTTATGTTTTAGAATTAGACCAATCAATTTCTTTAAAAACGATTGATCCACCGACGACTCCAGATATTTCTGCTATTTTTCCTAGTACGATAGAATTTTGTGAAGGTGAAAATATGATGGTTGAAATTCCTGATGGTTTTGAAAAATACACTTGGTACAAAGATTCTGAAATAGTTGATTCAGTCAATTTCTTTTTAGAAATCACAGAATCAGGAACCTACTATGCTAAAATAAATAATAAGCAATGTGAAAGTATCTCAAATGAAATGACGGTAACATTCTTTGAACAACCTGACATTTCAAATTTGAATACGGAGGACGTTGTAGTTTGTGATGGACAAGAATTTGTTTACGAAGTTCCTGCTGGATATGATGAATACAATTGGACCCAAAATGGTACAACTGTCGAGACTTCTAATTCCATAACTTTTACTCAAACTGGAGTTTATCAACTGAGTGTTTTCGATAATGGATGTGAATCGATTAGTGATGAATTCGAAGTTACATTTTCGTTTAACCCACCAGTTTTCATTACTCCAAGTGGTCCAACTGACTTTTGTCAAGGAGGTTTTGTCAGTCTAGATGCAGCTCTTATTGGAAATTATACCTACCTCTGGGGCTTCAATAATCAAATAATAGATTCGACTTCTACTACTGACGTAACAGAAGCTGGATTTTATTCTTTGCAAATAATAAATGAAGATTCAGGATGTGAAGCATTTGGGGGAATTGAAATTACAGTTTACGAACCTATTGTTCCTGAAATTACTCTTAATGGTAATTTATTGACTTCAACTGAAGCAAATTATTATCAATGGTACCAAGATGGAGCAATCCTTCCTAACTCTAATAATCAACAATTAAATGTAATGACTCCTGGAGAATATTATGTTGGTACTGTTGACTCAAATGGTTGTTTTGGAAATTCAAATATAATCAACATCGAGACTGTTGCAACAAATGACTTGGATGAAGTAAATGATTTTTCCATTTTCCCTAACCCCGTAAATGAATTGTTATTTGCAAAAATAGAATTGGAAAAAGATATGAATTTTCAAGTAGAAATCATCTCGCCAAATGGTCAAATTTTACAAGAAGTAAATCGGACTTTTGGAAAAAATGATTTTAT
>CAJQQY010000480.1 GCA_905480595.1 uncultured Saprospiraceae bacterium
GTGTATGGAAATATGGAATCCCGTTTGAATGTTTTAGTAATTAGATTCCTTCGTGAAGCATGTTTGTTATAAAAACGTTCCGAGGCAAATAAAACGTTGGTTATATTTTTAAAATTGTAAGCGTTTTAGAAAAAAGATTATCAGCAACAAAAAGCAAATTTGTAAATTACTGGTTATCAAATAATTGCAGTCAAAATTAGTTTATAAAAAAATAACTATTGATCATCCTTAAGTGCAGAAATCACTTTGTCAAGATCAGGTTGAAAGCCTAAATACTCATCTCGATCTACGCATTCCTCGTAAGATTTGCTGATAGGAATTTCTTCAGAAGTGCCTTTTAAAATCAAAACACTTCCTTTTCTACCGATCACTTTATCTTTCGCAACAATATAACTTCGATGCACTTGAATGAACTGATCTGCTGGTAAATGCTCTTTGTAATCACTCATACTTTTGGAACCACGATATTTTCGAACTTCATCATTAGTAAAAATTAAAGGTTCGTTTCCATCGCCTTGGAGATAGAGAATATTTTTGAGTTGAATAATTTTATAGGATTTTTTAGTTCCGACTTTTAGCAAATTATTATCCCCGCTGATCTCAATGTCTTGTAATTTTTCTTTGAGTTGAACATTCTCTTCTTTAAATTTTTGCTCTCGTCGTTTGATCTTTTCCAATTCACGAATATATTCCAATGTCTCTCTTCGAAATAACAAACCAGTCGCCACTAACTGAGTTCCAAAAATAGTCAACACATTCACCAAGTAACGAAATTTCACTTTCATGAATCCTGGAAAATTATTGTAAATAATATTCATAAACAAAGCAAAAATCAAGGCATTGACCAATACCGCAATTAGATAGGGAACATAAGATAAAACCGTTCCTCCGCTGGGGTCAATTATATACCTTTTGAGCACTAGCAAATTGAAATAAATCGGCACCATCATAAATAATGTATACACTAAACTATTTTTCAAAATAACTAAAAAGGCATCGATGACGGTTGCTTTTTTCATTCCTTCCACACATTCCAAACTAGTAACAAATTCAAGAAACCCACATGATGGATTTTCTATCAAATAATACATATTCAAAAAATGAAGCGTGCAAAACCCAATTGTCAAAAAATAAAACACCATCCAACTGATTGGATCAGTAAATGATCTTTTATTACTGGCAACAATAAATCGCCAATGTTTAAATTTTGAATTTGAGGTAAGCATATCGTGAAAAGTACGTTGTCTAATTTATTGATTTTCAGATAGGTATATATAATTTTAATAACTTGCTATCTTTCTCTTCTAATTTTTAAAGGTAGAAATTCCCTTCTTAAAATCAAATTGGAATCTGTTAATTTTTTTATAAAACTCATTTAAATTAGGCTCATGTGGAGGAGGTTTGGGGTGTACTTTGCTTTCGCTCTTTGAGAACTAAAATATTGAATACATCTGATCAATTAATCTTTTTTTAAATAACCACAAGTCAATTCATAAAAGTTCTTTATTTTTTTTTCAAAAAAAAACCGACTTTTGAAATCTAAAAACGTAAAAATAAAATGCTAATTCGAATAATCCCTTTTTTCTGTTTTCTATTTTCCACAAATGTATTGGTCGCTCAATACACCGTTAAAGGTCAAGTCAATATCAATGAAAATTGGCAACCTAAAATTTATATGGCTGCGGTCAATAAATTGAGTGATTACTATCGGACTAGTCCTGATATGATTATCAAATCTGCTGATATCGATTCTACTGGAAAATTTGAAATCAAAGGTGATAATCTACCGAATGAAAAAAGATTTTATCGATTGTATTTGATGAAAACCCAAAATTCGGATTTTGATGCCTGTTTATATGTAGGAGGAGACGATCTCAACTTCGTGCATATTTTATTAGAAAATGGAGAAGAAGTAGAAATCAATGCCAATCCAAATTTAACTGCCCCTTTTGAAGATTTTAAAATTGTAGGACAAAAGGAAAATCATTTGATGCGAACTTTGTCAAGGATTGTTTACCCTCGTTTTTATTTTCATCGAATAGAATTTCCGACTGAGTTAAAATTTTCAGAGGATAAATTACATACTGACTTAAAGAATTTTGCAGATACTTGCAGTAGTACCTTGGTATCCTTGGCTGCGATTAACAATACTGATTTTGATGAATACTATGATCAAAATCCAGCATTTTATCAAGATTTTAAAACGCGTTTAAAATCAGATTTGCCTAAGTCGATTTATACTAAAAATTATATCTTAAAAGTGAAATACTATGCGAATGAAGAAACACTTTTACCTAATTGGGCTAAATTCCTTTTAGGTTTTCTTTTGCTAAGTTTGATAGGTCTTTTGGTCAAATTGAATCAATTTAGAAATCGAATTCAAACACTAGAGAATCAAAATATAGCCCCTCTCAAAATCGACTCTCCAAAACCTTCTATTGATGAACTTCTAACTCAAAAAGAAAAAGAAATTCTACAACTTATTAGCCAAGGAAAATCTAATAAAGAAATTGCTAGCGCCCTATTTGTTGAATTAAGTACAGTCAAAACTCACATCAATAAAATTTATTCAAAAATTGGCGCATCAAATCGAAAAGAAGCCCAAAACCTTGCAAAACGGACATTTTCACCAAGGGACTAGACCCTTTTTCCACCTTAAACTAGCCCTTTTATCCATCCATGTTTTCTTTTTTTTGGATAATTCTGACGGTACTTTTGTACTTGTCAAATAACTGCTGGTTTTGCCAATAGTTATATTTTTAAATTCAGAAAAAAAATTAAATATGAAAAATCTTCTCCTCTTCTCCACCATCGGAATGGTTATTTTAAGTATCACATTTCTAGGATTTAAAGCTAGTCCAACTACTGAAATTAACTCCTCAGAAATCAAATGGTACACCCTCGAAGAAGCGCTCGCCGCTCAAGAAAAAAACGATAAAAAAATATTTATTGACATGTACACAGATTGGTGTAAATGGTGCAAAGTGATGGATCAAAAAACTTTTACAGACAAAGAAGTGATTCAATATATGAATGAGAATTTCTACGCTGTAAAATTCAATGCGGAACAAAAAGAAGCCATCACTTTTAAAGGAAAAAAATATGATTTTGTCCAATCAGGAAGAAGAGGAATTCATACGCTTGCATACGAATTGATGGATCGATCAGCAAGCTACCCTTCTTTTGTTTTGTTGGATGAAAATTTGAATAGCTTAGGTCAAATCAAGGGATATAAAGCTCCTACTCAATTTTTAAGTATTCTAAAAAACAAGGTTACTATGTAAATAAAACAACCAAAGATTATCACTAACAATGTATTTGGAAATCAGGCATTTTCTTTTTTGAAAATGACCTGTTTCTTTTTTTTGATGGAACACGGATGTCGCAGATCAAGCGGGTTCTATCCTACCCTAAGTTTTCGCTCATAATAAATCCATTGAATCAATCCTCGCGCCCCCATAAAAATCAGCAACGCTGCCCACAAACCATGATTCCCATATCCATCCTTCAATAAAAGATAAACCAAAATATAGACGATCAAAGAAATCAACATCGTATCTCGCATCGCCTTAGATGCTGTCAATCCAATATAAACTCCATCCCAAATATAACATGGCGTACTGATCAAAGGAAATACAATCATCCAAAATAAAAATGGCAAACTAGCCTCTATCACATTTTCCTTATCTGTAAAAAGATACAATAGTTCATTTCCAAAAATCAAATAAATCAAACTGAATCCAACTGCCAAAACCATTCCCCAGACAAAAGATAATCGAATAGCTTTTTTGAGATTTGGAGGATCTTTTGCTCCTTCATATTTTCCGACCAAACTTTCGCTGGCAAAGGCAAATCCATCAACGCCATAGGACATCCAATTTAAAAATTGTAACAAAATTACATTAGCAGCTAGGATAGTCTCGCCTGCCACAGAAGATTGGCTGTAGAAAAACCCAAAAGCAAAAGTGAGGCAAAATGTCCGAATAAAAATATCTCGATTGATCGTCAAATACTTCTTTAACTCATCAATCTGCAACATCTCTTTTTGACTATAATGAGAAAGGTGAGACTTGTATTTTCCATAAAAAAGAACAAACGACAAGAGTATTCCAGCGTACTGAGCGATAACAGTTCCCCAAGCCACACCTGCCACATCCCAATTAAGGATTTTTACAAAAATATAACTCAATAATATATTTACAATATTCACGAAGACAGTAATGATAAGTGGAAAAATCGCATTTTGCATTCCAAAAAACCAACCCATCATTGCAAATAAACCAAGTGTAGCAGGCGCTGCCCAAATTCGGATATAAAAATATTTTTCCACTAAATGATATTGCTCCGAAGAAATATTCATCAAATAAAAACTCATTTTTCCAAAAGGAACTTGCAATACAAAAATCATAACTGCTAAAATTAGCGCCACCAAAAGTGCTCGACTTAAAGTTTGCATAATTGCAGAGTCATCTTTTTTTCCAAAAGCCTGAGCAGTAATTCCAGTCGTTCCCATTCGTAAAAATCCAGAATTCCAATAGATAAAATTGAAAATCATCGCGCCGACACCAACTGCTCCAATGTGCAATTCGGAAAGCCGTCCCATGAGCATCGTGTCAACTGTACTCAATAAAGGAATGGAAATATTGCTGATAATATTGGGAATCGCTAGGCGAAGGATTTCTTTGTTCACTATTTTTAATAATAAAGGTTAAATGAAGAGCACAACGAATAATCTACAATCTATTGCAAATACTCAAAGTCAGGTGTAAAAGTAAGGTGTATTTTTTAATTTTAAATTCTTTTGAATTTTGAGTTCAGAAATACTCTACTCACAAGGTGACTTGAAGTCACCTTGTGAGTAATTCCAAACTAAACCTTAGTAAAATATTTAAAGATAATTTAGTTAAATTTGCGGCAAATTAACGAATTCAGTATCTATGAAAGAGAATTTAAGCAAAATATGGCAAAAGATTAAATACTTCAGTTTGGAAGTATTTGCATTTCTCACGAGTAAGATTTTCATTAAAAATTTTGCAGGAGTGATCGGTATGCTAATCGTGCTTTTCTTTTTTACAACAACTTGGTTGAAGTGTTATACGAATCATGGCGAAGCAGTTCACATGACTAATTATGTAGGAAAAAATTTGCTTGATGTAAAAAATGAAGCAAAGAAAAAAGGTTTTCAAATCGTAGTTGACTCCATTGGAAATACTGATGGAAATAAAAATTTACCTCCATTAACGGTACTCGATCAAGATCCAAAACCAGATGCTTTGGTCAAAGAAAAACGAACTGTTTATTTGGCGGTAAAAAAAGCAGGTTATGAATTTGTTGAACTTCCTCAATTAGATGGAAGTAATGAAAGTTTTGATGTATATCGAAAAGATTTAATGCGACGAGGAATTAATTATACTAGCCTTTACAGAGTTGATAGTCGAGTCTCTGAAAATACCATTTTGGATATTGAATACAAAGGAGAAAAAATTACCGATCAAGTTCGGGATGGAAAATATGATCAAGTTCCAAAATTTTCAAAAACACCTATAACTATTGTCATTTCTAAAAAAGGATATGGAAATACAAATGTTCCTAATATTGTTTGTAAAACTTTGAGTGAAGCTAAATTGATTTTGGAAAATAATAACCTTACCATCAATTTTGAGGCCGACCAAACGGTAGTGGATAAAGACAATGCTTATGTTTGGTTGCAAAATCCTGCAGGAGGGTCATCCATCCGATTTGGAGAACAAGTAAAATTACGATTGACTCAAAATTTGCCAGACGATTGTGATGATGCTATTAATGAATTGGAAGCACCAAACGATAATGAAGAAGAAGATGACGATTCAGGGGATAATGAAGATTTTAATTAAATCAATAATTTTCCATTTCAAATTGGTTCATTTTTTTCAAAACGCGACTTTTTTCAAGATTCCACTTTTCATTTGACAACAAAGATTTTAATTATGCGTTTTTTCCAAGATAAGTTTATGTTCAGGTAACTAAAAACTGAACTACGAAAAATACCATAAACCTTATTCAACTATGCAAAGAATTTACGCTATCGTAATTTTCATAATTACAGCAACCATCACACAAGCACAAATCAACGAAGTTCCTCTTTCCACCAATACAATTCTCGAACAACAATATGCTGTAAAACAAAAGCAAATTCAATCGATGCTAACTCAGCGAAAAGCTGAAATGTTTCCTACGAGTGTGCAGAGTCGAGATGTAATCATCAGAAATTGGACGTGTCTACAATCTCTAGATACATTTATTACTTGTGTTGATACCATTAATAGGGGTGACTCGACAAGTGTCGAATTAATCGACCTTGGAGACTTAGCTTTTGGAACGGCAGTTTTGGATTCAACTTGTGCCATTTATGCAGCAAATGCTGGAGTTGATTTTGGCATTGATAGTCTTTCGATAAAAGTTTGTAATACAAATAGTGGCGTTTGCGATACGACGATTTATCCAATTTATGTTCATCGTCCTGAGAATACAATTGTACTTCCTACTACTTTTTTAAATGCGGAAGATACAATTACCATATGTGTCGATACTGGAGTGCTTCCTACACCTTACTCGAGCGCCAACTTAATGGGAAATAATCCAACATTTGGAGATGTATATTCTTTTGGGAGTTGCATCTTTTATGAAGCGAATCGTTTTGCTGGAGATGATCTTGTGACTTTTGAAATATGCGATGATTTTTGTGTTTGCGATACTTATGAAATTCCAATTTCGATTTCTCAAGATACAATCGACTTACCTTTTATGGATGATTTTTCCTACGCAGGTCCTTATCCTAATAATAAATGGTTAGATAAAAATGTCTTTGTCAATAATACGATGGCCATTGATCCTGTGTCAGTTGGTGTAGCTACTTTTGATGGATTAAATGAAAAAGGAAGAGCTCATGGTGGAGGTTATGGAAAAGCAGATTTTTTAACATCTGCTTATTTAAATATGGATCCATTCAATTCAAATAGTAATCTTCATTTAAGCTTCTATATTGAGCCACAAGGGTTGGCAGATGCACCTGGAGCTGGCGATTCTTTAGTTTTAGAATTTAAAAATTCAAGTGGCGATTGGAATACTATAGATACTTTCACCAATTTGAATACTCCAAATACAGCTAATTTCTCTTTCTATACTTATCCTGTAAATCAGAATCAATACCTCTTCAATGGTTTCCAATTTAGATTTACTAATTACACTTTAGGTAGTGGAAATTTAGATCATTGGCATTTGGATTATGTAAGGTTAGCGGTGGGAGATGGAACATCATTTCTTACAGACATTGCTTTCACAGAAGTACCAAATCCAATCTTAAAAAACTATACAAGTATGCCGTGGTGGCATTTTGTTGCTAATAAAAGTGAGGAAATTCCTGATGAAGACTCGTTCAATGAAATCCATATGTATAGTCATGATGATGAAGATCAAGCCATCACACCAACTGATGTCGAACTCATTGAATTGGAAACTGGTACTGTAATTTTAGATAATATTGAATTATTTCAGACTGCTTTTAACTTTGCTCCAGGTTTCTTAAATGATGATTTCCCTATTCCTCCTTCTACGACTTATCCAACATTTACGAATGCAATCAATAGTGCTTTCCCTGATGATTTAAAGTTTTTAGAATTTGAAAAATCTTATTCTATCAATGTAGATAATGAAGTAGTGAGTCTTAATCCAATCGTCAAGGACAACAATGTAGTTAGGCGCACAACTATTTTTGATAATTATTTTGCTTATGATGATGGAACAGCAGAAAGCGGAATTGAAGCCACCAAAAAAGATGTGCAACTTGCTCTAAAATTTCATGCAAATGTTGCGGACTCATTGAAGGGCGTCCAATTTCATTTCCCTCATATTTTTGCCAATACTTCTACTCAAAATTTCACCTTAAAAGTATGGATAGGAGAACTTGATGATACTCCTGAATATGAAGGATTTTTGCAAAAACCAATTTATATTGATAGCTACCTAGATTCATTACACGGATTTACGACTTATGTTCTCAAAGATGCTAATACAGGTGAATTGACTCCTTTGGCAATTCCTGAAGGAGATTTTTATGTAGGGTGGCAACAAGTGTCTAATTGTGGATTGAATGAATGTATTGCTGTAGGAACAGATAAAAGTAAAAAGGATGGAATGCAAAATCTTTACTTCGATGGATTTGGATTTGGTATTGATTGGGAAAATGTTGCCGACGCTGATCCGAGCATTGAAGGGACTTTGATGATTCGTCCGATCGTAGGAGAAGGAACCCCTAATGCTAGTTCCAAAACAGATAGAATAACTAAAAATAGTGAGTTAAATATTTTTCCAAATCCAACAAATGGTTTCTTAAATATAGAAATCGAAGAAAGGAACTTTGACCAATTTTCGTATACCCTTTTTGATTCTGTTGGAAAAATGCTAGGTGAAAATCAACTTACTAATCAGTTGGACATCAGTCACTTACAAAACGGAATCTATTTTATCAAAATAAAAAATAATCAATCAAATGAAGTGATCAATCGAAAAATCATCTTAGTCAAATAGGTTTTTCATTGTTGGACATTGGACCATTTTTAGCTCAAAAATTGCTTTTTTAAAAATAAACCAAACGAATTTGAAATGGATATTAATGTAAATGAATTAAAAGAAAAATTAGACCGCGGTGATAATTTCATCCTAATAGATGTAAGAGAACCGCACGAACATGAAGCCTTTAATATAGGAGGAAAATTAATTCCTGTGGGAAATGTAATGAATGCAATTGATGATTACGACGGACATGAAAATGACGAAATTGTCATTTATTGCCGATCAGGTGCACGAAGTGGAATGGCTCAACAGTTATTTAAAGCCAAAGGATTTACTAATGTACGAAACGTCATTGGAGGTGTCCTAGCATGGCAAGATATGTAACGTGGTGGTCTGCTTTAGCTGACCTAAAAAAAGTATAACATTCAAAAAAAAATCACAATAGTCTGTATGTACTATTGTGATTTTTTTTAGGTCTGCTAAAGCAGATAACCACGTAACTCCTCCAATTTCTCAATCGTAAACGTCGGCACATTATCATCCGGAGCAATTTGCCCATTCATATTCAACCAACAAGTATCAATTCCATAATCATTACCCCCTCGAATATCCGACCCCAAGCTATCACCAATAATCATCACTTTATCTCTTTCAGGAAATTTAATTTTCTCAAAAACATGATCAAAAAAACCTTGGTGCGGCTTAGCAACACCAATCTCATCTGAGATAACAATGTGATGAAAGTGTTTTTCCAAATTACTTTTCGCCAACCTTGCTCGTTGAATTTCTTTCAACCCATTCGTCACCAAAGTCATATTAAATTGATCACTCCAATCTTCAATTAAAGTCTTTGCATTATCCATCCAAAAAATCTTTGCAGACAAATTTTCATGATAAGTTTCAGAAAAGTGAATAGGATTATGAGTCGAATCAATATGATCTAAAAATCTTTCCATCCGAAGCGTTCGCAATCGATCCTGAGAAATAATTCCTTTTTCTAAATCTGCCCAACATTGATGATTTATTTTTTGATAAATGGAAAAATGGTTTTCATCAAATGGAATTTTAAAATCGTTAATCGTTTTTTCAAAACCAAAAATCATCGCTTTATCAAAATTCAAAATCGTATTATCCAAGTCAAAAAGTAGCCAGTCGTATTTCATATTATATTTAGACTAATCTAAAAATTTATTTTTGGTTAGTAAAAAATGTTTATCTTTGTCAAAAGTAACTTTTTAAAATGGAACATGTAAACATTTTTTTTCAAGAAGAGGTTTTTAATGTCTTGCAAGATTTTTTCAGAATGGACATAGGATTTCGAGCATTAGCAGCTTCTGCTATGGTTGGATTGATGTGCGGAATGCTGGGCTGTTTTATTGTTCTTCGAAATATGGCGTTGATTGGAGATGCCTTGTCGCATGCAGTTTTGCCTGGAGTAGTCGTTGCTTTCGTAATTTTTGGAAATACAGCTTTGGGAATTTTTACTGGAGCAGTCATCGCAGGGCTAGTTGCCGCAGTCGGAATCACTTGGCTTCAACATAATATTAATACTAAAAATGATGCTGCAATTGGAATAGTTTTTACCGCCATGTTCGCCATGGGTGTGATGGGAATTTCGAGAATCAGTAAAGCAGAAAGTGGTGTTCATGTTCCCGATCTAACTGATTTTTTATTTGGAAATGTATTGAGTGTTTCAACTCAAGATGTGAATTTGACCATCGGAATTATGATCTATGTGGTGCTGAGTATTGTTATTTTTTACCGCTACCTTTTCGCTACTACCTTCCAACCGGTGATTGCCGAAACGATGGGAATTTCAACTAAGATTATTCATTATTACTTGATGCTTTTATTGTCTGTGGCAGTAGTCGCATCGTTAACAACAGTAGGTGTAATTTTGGTAGTTGCGATGCTAATTACACCTGCAGCAACTGCATTATTATTGACTGATCGATTGCATTGGGCAGTTGCTATTTCAGGAATTGTTGGAGTACTTTCGACTGTTGTTGGATTTATTTTAGCGGTTCTTTTAGATACCACTCCTGGGCCTGCAATGACCGTGGTTGCTACATTATTCTATCTAATCGCAGCACTTTTTGCTCCTAAGAAAGGTTTGATTTTTCGAACTTTTAGAAAAAGAAAATTGCAAGAAAAAATTCAATTGGAAGATACTTTAAAGCAAGCTTTAAAACTTAACAGTAAAGAGAAACTCTCCTTCCCCAGTCTTTTGGAAAAAGTAGATTTCAATAAATCTGCTCTTCGAGCTCGTTTGAAAATTTTACAAAAAAATGATTTTGTAAAATGGAATAACAACCAAGTCATTCTTACTGATGCAGGTCAAAAAGAAGCAACAAAAATGGTTCGTGCCCATCGACTTTGGGAAACATATTTGGTGCAAGAAATTGGTTTGACTGAGGAACAAATTCATGAAGATGCTGAAAAATTTGAACACCTTTTGACAGAAGAATTATTGGATGAGGTAGATTTGAAATTAGGTTTTCCAACAACTGATCCTCATGGTTCTCCAATTCCAAAAAAATTAGGAATCCCAGATTTCCCATTGATCAATTTGCCGATTCTTCAAAATGCAAAAATTGCTCAACAGCAAGTTAATGAACACATTACTGCACAACTTTGGAAATTAGGCTTGTTACCTAACACTACATTTACAATAAAAAAAATAGAAGAAAAATCGGTAGAAGTGGAGATGAATGGGGAAGTAATTCGAGTGCCGAAACAACTTGCTAAGCAAGTAAATATCCTATCGTAAAACGGCTTAAAAAGTCGTCTTACGAGATCCCATTTTTCTTCAACCATTTCAAGCCTTCCCGCTCCGTCAACGATTTCAATTTATTATTTTTTATAAAATCAATGACCTCCTCAGGTTTTGTTTTCGAGTGTTCTCTCAAAGCCCAACCTGCTCCTTTTTGAATAAAAAACTCCTCTGAATCTTTCACTCTCAAAATATAATCAAACATCATTTTTTCATCCGTTGGATAATTTTTATATCGCTGAAAAATGATGGCTGCTCGTTGAAGCCAAATGTTTTCGGAAGCCATCCATTGTTCAGTTACTGATTTTACTTGTTTTGGAAAACGCATAAAATGCCAGCCTACCATTTTGGTCATCCAATCTACCGAATCCCACCAACTATGGGTCAAAATCAATTCTTCCAAAAATTCAATAAAATCTTCCTCTTCCTTTTTTGTAGCCTTTTCCACCATTTGAAAAGCAAAATAATGCACCTCTCGATGTTCCTCATTCAGACATAAGCGAACAAACTCTTTTAGTTCCTCATTTTGAAAAACACCTTCTGATTTCATAATTTCTTTGGAAAATTTCACCCATCCTGGAGCCTTGACTCCGTAAAACTCAAACTTATTTCGCATATAATTCATCTGTCCTTCTGCAATTTCTGGATTGCCATTTTCTTGGAAAAATGAAAGTACTTTTTGTAAATATTGCTTTGGTGAAATCATGATTATTCTTTTTTAATCTCAGAGAATTTCAGAAATTAAAATTACGCCAATTGCTATTCTTTTCCATTTTAAGTTAAAGAAAAAATTAGAGATGTTACCAAATAGAAATTAATCGTTATCCTATTTGTCAAACAGGTGTTAACCGGGTGTTAAACAGCGAATAAATTAAAAAGCTAAGCATTCTTTTTATATTTTGCCATCGAAATGAAAAATGAAAAGAAGTAACCTTTTTTCAAAAACAAAATATACAGACTAAAACAATCTAAATATGTCATCCCCTAAGATCCTTATTCCTATTGCTATTATTGCTCTTCTTGCAGGTGCTTATTTTTTCACAAAAAAAGATGCAACAACTGAACAATCTAATGTTATTAAAAAAACATTGGAACTGGCTGAATTCACAGTAAAAGCAACTGCAACGGGTGAATTAAAAGCAAAAAATTCTGAAAAAATTCGTGGTCCACAAGGCTTGCGGCAAGCGAATATCTATCAATTAACTATTTCAGATATGGTGGCCGAAGGAACAATTGTCAATGAAGGTGATTATGTTGCCAAACTGGATCGCTCTGAATTGGACACCAAACTCAAAGATATTCAAACTGAAATTGAAAAAATCGAAACGCAACTCGCACAAACTGAAATCGATACTGCCATCGAATTAAGAGGTATTCGAGATCAACTCATTAATCTTAATTTTTCCCAAAAAGAAAAAAAACTGGAAGTAGAGCAAAGTAAATACGAAGCTCCAATGGTCATCCAAAAAGTAAAAATCGAACTGGAAAGAACCGCTAGAGATTATAATCAATTACTGAGTAAATATGAATTGACTAAAGAAAAATCTGAGGCTCAAATCTCTGAAATCAATGCTTCGCTCAAACAAAATATTGCTAAGCGTGATCGTTACGCAAAACTTGGTGATGAACTTACCATCAAAGCTCCAAAGAATGGAATGGTGATTTATCATCGAAATTGGAATGGAAAGATTTCAGCAGGTTCACAAGTGAGTGTCTGGAATCCGGTAGTGGCAGAGTTGCCAGATTTGACAGACATGGTTTCCAAAACTTTTGTCAATGAGGTAGATATTAGTCGAGTAAAAAAAGGTCAAGATGTGGTAATGAAAGTGGACGCATTTCCAAACAAAGAATACACGGGGACAGTTCTCGAAGTAGCAAATATTGGAGAGCAATTACGAAATTATGATGCTAAAGTTTTTGAAGTTGTAGTACAAGTAAACGAAGTTGATTCTATTCTTCGACCTGCGATGACAACTTCAAATGAAATTGTAACTGACACTTATAACAATGTACTTGCAATTCCGATGGAAGCATTGCATAGCGATAGTTTATCTTTTGTTTATGTAGAAAAAGATGGAAGAGTATTCAAGCAAGAAGTGATTACTGGAATTTCAAATAATGATGAAATAATAATTGATCATGGTTTAAAAGAAGGAGATATATATTGGTTGTCTATTCCTGACAATTCAGCAGATTTAAAATTTTATCCAGTCGATGGTGGCATCAAAGACCAAATCAAAAGGAAGCAACTTGCCGAAAGAAAAAAACGGCAAGAAGCGATGAAAGAAAAATTAAAAAATATGAAAAATGAAAAGGTGACGAGAGATGATTCTGGTGGTGGTGGTGGATTTATAATTATTAATTGATTGATTCGGCAGACGGTTGACGGCTCTGATACATTTCTTTGACGGTCTGTTTTCCGTCAACCGTCCACCAAAAATTCTTAATTCTCTAAATTTCTCATCGTGCAACGAATCCTTTTTAATTTTTACCTCGCCTTAGAAGGCGTTTTTTCCAATCAACTTCGTGCGTTTTTGACTGCTCTAGGAATCATCTTTGGAGTAGCTGCGGTAATTACGATGTTGGCAATTGGAACAGGTGCAAAGCAATCTATTTTTGAACAAATGAAATTGATTGGCACCAATAATATTGTTGTCACTTCCATCATTCCTTCTCCCGACGAAAATGAACAAGCGGGTAGTCAAGAAGAGAAAGTTCCTTGGTCGCCAGGGTTGACGATGGAAGACTTAAAAGCTATGCTAAAAATCTTACCGACGGTGGATAAAGTTAGTCCAGAAATGGAAATAAAAACTACCATCATCCAATCTGCCAAACTCGAAAAAGCAAAAGCTATTGGAGTTACCAATGCCTTTTTCGAACTCAATAATTTAGGTTTATCTGATGGTTTGTTTTTTCATGAGCAACATATTGAACAGGGGAAACCTGTCTGCATTATTGGAAAAAGTATTCAGAAAAAATTCTTTAGCGATGAAAATCCTATTGGGAAAAAAATCAAATGCGGAAATACTTGGTTAAACATTATTGGGGTTTTGGAACGTCGAAATGCGTCGAAAGAGAATCTAGAAAGCCTCGGAATTCGGGATTATAATTCAGATGTGTACATTCCCATTTCGACTGCTTTGTTACGATTTAAAAATAGAGCGCTAGTTACTCGTAGTGATATTAAAAGAGGTGATTGGGATGACGGTGATGGAAAAGAAGAAAATTATCATCAGCTTGATAAAGTAACCTTGAGAGTTACTGATGCTGATAAAATTTTAGCGACACGTGATTTAGTTGGGAAAATTTTAAAGCGAAGACATAAAATTGTGGACTACGAAATTCGAGTTCCAGAAAAAGAATTAGAAGCAGCACAAGAAAGTCAAGATACTTGGAATAATGTTTTGGCATTTATTGCAGGTATTTCATTATTGGTCGGTGGAATTGGAATTATGAATATTATGTTGGCGACGGTGATGGAAAGAATTAAAGAAATTGGTGTGCGTCGATCCTTAGGCGCGAAGAAGGATGATATTGTTTATCAGTTTTTATTTGAAGCTATTTTTATCAGTTTGATTGGTGGAATTATCGGTGTAATCCTTGGCGTAAGTGCGGCTTGGTTTATTGATGCGAATTATGACATCCCTACTGTGATTCCTTTGTGGGCTGTGTTATTGTCATTTGTGGTGGCAGTTTCTGTGGGAATTATTTTTGGGATTTTCCCTGCTCAAAAAGCTGCGAGGCAAGATCCGATTAAGGCGTTGAGGACGGATTAAATACGCCCCTGTCCCCTTATTTATCATTTTTAAAAACTGATTGAGCTAGCTCATTTAATTGATTGAATTTATTATTGTTATGAAAAAAATAAATGTTGATTTGAATCAAAAATCTAAAACCCTTGTGAAATCTAACTCCCCTTTAGGAGCCAAAGGGATATATGTTTTCATTTTTCTCCTTTTTTGTAATTGTATTGTTTTTTCCCAAACTAAAAAACTGGAATTAGGACTTGCTGATGTCATAACCTTAGCTCAAAGTGATGCTCCAAATGTTCTATTGGCGAAGACTCGATTGGCGACTGACTATTGGAGTTACCAATCTTTTTTAGCAGACTTTAAACCTCAAATTGATTTAAATACTACGGTGGCAGACTTGTCAAGATCACCTGTTCCTTTTTTGAATCCTGATGGAACAAGAACATTTTTACGAACAACAAACCTTAACTCTTCTTTTAATATTAGAGCAAGCCAAACTATTGCGAAAACCGGAGGACGGGTTTTTGCGGGTACGGGCTTAGATTATTTGTACAACTTTGAATCTGACAATTTCCCAAGTTCTT
Organism: uncultured Saprospiraceae bacterium; assembly: GCA_905480595.1. Taxonomy (GTDB): domain Bacteria; phylum Bacteroidota; class Bacteroidia; order Chitinophagales; family Saprospiraceae; genus CAJQQY01. The sequence goes on from CAJQQY010000480.1 coordinate 15,660, forward strand.
CCAACTATTTTGCCACTCCAATTTTTGTTGGTTTTAATCAACCATTGTTCGGATTTAATGAGATGAAATGGGATAAAAAAATTCAACCTTTGGTTTATAATGAGGCCACCAAAAGATTTGCCGAGGAAACAGAAACAATTGCGAGAGTCACTACCGAATTGTTTTTTGATGTTTATATCGCACAAATTAATTTGGAAAGTAGTCAATTAGATAAAACCAATGCAGACACTTTATACAGCGTTGCCCAAGGTCGATACAGCGTTGGTCGGATTGCAGAAACTGATTTATTGCAAATCGAATTGAGTGTTCGAAATGCAGAAGCTGCACTTGCAAATGCATTGTTACAAAATCAGACAAGCACCGAGCAACTGCGAAATTATTTAGGCATAAAAGAAGTAGTAACTTTTGATTTGACTCCTCCTGATGACTTACCGACTTTCACAGTTGATGCTGCAAAAGCATTGGATGAAGCTAAAAAGAACCGAAGCAAATCAGTCGAATTGACTCGTAGATTGATGGAAGCAGAGATGCGCTTAGCTCGAGCAAAAGGGGATGCAGGCATCAATGCTAGCTTAACTGGATTAATCGGATTATCCCAAACAGGAACTAATTTTAGTGACGTTTATAAAGATCCTTTGGATCGAGAAGAAGTTGCAATTCAACTAAATATTCCGATTGCAGATTGGGGGAAAGCGAAAGCTCGACAAGAGATAGCGAAAGCTAATCGTGAATTTATCACGATGGATGTAGAGCAAGAACGAATCAATTTCGAAAGAGAAGTTTTACTTCACGTGCAACAATTTGACATGATAAAAAATCAAGTTAACCTTGCTTTTCGTGCTTTTGAAATTTCAGAAAAAAGAGAGGAAATTACTCGTAAAAGGTATCTGATTGGAAAAATCGAAGTGATTGATTTGAACCTAGCTATTCGAGAAAAGAATGAAGCGTTAGCTGCTTATATGAGATCGTTGAGAGCTTATTGGACGTCGTATTATCAGTTGAGGAGTTTGACGTTGTATGATTTTGAGAATGGGAAGACCTTGGTAAAACCAGTTGGAGATTTCTAATTAAAAAGTAATTGGTGAAAACCATTATTTTATCAACAAACAAACAAAAAAGGATGATGTCACTTCAATTTGACATCATCCCTTTTTAATTTAGAAAAACATTTAGATTTTTTAGTCATCAAAATGTTCATCCTTATTTAACAAATCTAAGGCTTCCCTTAGGTCTAAAATATGATCTACCTCGAAATTTTTCTTTTCCTCTTCAGTAGCATCTTTTCCTGGATTTTTCTTTTTCTCAGGAGACCAATAATATGTATGACTTACCAATCCATAAGAAATATTAGTTTTAGCAACAACATCCTTAACTCCATAACCTAAAACTGGTTTTAATGGACCACTAATAATATCTCCAAAAATGGTCATAGAAGGCTTGAAAGTAATATTCGTCCAACGAGTCAATCCAAACATTGCTGCATCATGAAAAAATAACAATTTTCTCTCATCATCTTTCACTTTAAAAAATAACAATTTTTTCAATTCATCATTCACTTTAACCTTTGGTGGCTCATAAGTGATTTTTTCCTTTTGTAATACCGGAGGTACTGTAGGAAGCTCTCTTTGCTCTTGCTTGGTTCTAAGTTCTTCTAGGTTTTTAGCTAATAGTAAATCGGAATAAGTTAACGGACTACCCAATGTTACTAAATCTGATACCAACCAATTTCCATAATCTTTTGATTGTTCTTGGCGTACTTTAATATTTTCTTTATGTACTTTATATTGTAGGTGGCGATATTTTTTACTAACAATGCGTTCCAAAAAGTTATGAATATTTTTATCCCCCAAAAGCTTTTCCATTTCATTTTTTTTGGGATTAATATCGACAGTATCATTTTTATCTTTTGATTGCCAAGCTTTGAAAAGCGCTACCCTCTTTTCAATTTCTTGTACATCGGAATCCTCCGAAGTACCATTTTTATATGACTGCCAAGCTCTATAGAGTTTTTGGCCTTTTTCAATTTTCTTAGCTTCTGTATCCTTAACCATTTTACGAGTCTTCTTATCTCTAAAAGTCCCTCTAATAATTCCTCTCCAGGATTCTAGAAGTGTTTCAATTTTATCCAATTCTTGAATTTTTGTATCTTCCGAAGTATCACTTTTGTACTGTTGATAAATCTTAACTATGGTATCATCCTCTTTTTTTTCAGATGTCTCTTTATATTCTTGCCAGGCTTTCAAAAGTGCTTTATCCTTATCTTTTATTTGATCCTCCTCTTTAGGATCAAGAGTTTTCCCCCATCCTATTATCAGCTTTTCTAATTTTTCTAATTTACCACCATAGGAATCATTATGTTCTCCACTCTTATTTAGCAATACCTTAAGCGGTTTAATATCTGCTTTCCCCAAAGCCTTCATTATCTTATTCCAAGATTTCAAGATCTGCTGAATTCTATACTTTTCTATTTTTTCTATTCCCTTTTCTATAGTTGGCCAATCGTTCAATAGTTTACTTTGTTTATATTTTTCTATACTTGCCCAAGTTTTCAATAATTCCTCTTTTTCATCTTCTTCTATATCATCTGATTTATATTTTTCCCAAGCAGCCAGTAATGTCTCCATTTTATACAACTCGGGTAATTTCGTTTTAGTTGATGCCCCTGTAATATCTATACCATTATTATAATGTTGCCATGCATGAGTCAAAATATCGTAAGCAATAAAAGTTCCTAGGCTATGACCAACTACAATAATACGATCGTATTTCCCAGATTCATGCATCTTTTTAAGCATGTCAATTCCTTTCCTTCGAATCTCCTGTCTTCGCTTTATATTCTTTGGACTAGGATCTAAATAACGTGCAGCATCTCCAACGATGTCTTGAAAAACTGACATGACAATTGGAATTAAGACCAAGCCAATAACAGTAGAATACCAGCTTTTAGCTAAACCAATTTGAGCATCATCAGGCAATACTTGATTAAATAATAAATAAAGAATGGCCAATCCTGAAATGGCTAAGAACCACCATATCCCAACCAATGGCTTTGGCAATTTCCAAGGAGCTTTAAAGAGAATTCTTTTTAGCCAAGCAGTCACATGGCCAATTTTATTTCCTTCCATCAGATGAGCCCAATAGTATTCATAAAAATCTGTATAAACTTCATTTTTATTTTTGGAAGTAGTCAAGCAACGTAATTCATAACTATCCGAAATAGTATCAGGTATACTCCAAGTTCCTGGTTTGGCATATTCATCCTGTACTTTTTTGTCTGTTTCCCATACCGCTTTAACAAAGCCTCTAAGAGTATCCATCGGTCTTTGTTCTCCAATTCCATGGATGAGAAGTACTGCTTGTTTTTTCTTTTTCATTTGTTCGTTTTGAAGTGAATAAAACAATAAAATAATTATAGATATATATAAATGAACCTATATCA
>CAJQQY010000481.1 GCA_905480595.1 uncultured Saprospiraceae bacterium
GGTAAAAATTAGAGCGATTGTAAAAAGTAGAAAGAAATTGTATTTCATTTTGAAAAAGGATTTAATTGATTGCAAATTTTAAAAGCGGCAAGCTAAATAAATTTTAATTCAAATCACATGAAGTAATTTTAATTTGAACAAATTCATTGTGCCACGACAAATTGATTACTTCATTTATTAAAAAAATCCTTCCAGATATTTTGAAATCTGGAAGGACTAAGCTCTTACATAGATAAAAAAAGATTATTTTTTATAGCGTTCAAACCATCCTAAAATATAAACAACTTTCGCCATCAAATTACTTGGTTTCGCAGCAATTCCATGACCTGATCCTTGAATTCTAACCAGAGCAGTTTCCACATTATTCAATTTTAGGGCAGCATAATATTGTTCTGATTCTCCCATAGGCGTTCGATAATCCTGTTCACCTGTTAAAAGCATTGTTGGAGTTTTCACATTTCCAACCAAAGAAATTGGAGATCTTTTCATATAATGTTCTGCGTGATCCCAAGGTTTGCCAGGAAACCAATATTTATAAAAAAACGCTGGATTATCAGCATACAAAACGAAACTGTACCAATTAATAACTGGTTTAGCGACAACAGCAGCTCGGAAGCGATCAGTTTTTCCAACAATCCAACTAGTCAAAACTCCACCACCACTTCCGCCAGTCACCATTAAATTATCTTCATCAATATATCCTTTTTTAATGACCGCATCGACACCCGAAATTAAATCATCATAATCTTGGGATGGATAATTATGGTGAATTAAATTTCCAAACTCTTTTCCATAACTCGTACTTCCGCGTGGATTCGTATATAAAACTACATAACCAGCCGCTGCGAAAAGTTGGACTTCCGCAGAGAACCGATCGCCATAATTTGCAAATGGCCCACCATGAATTTCTAAAATTAAAGGATATTTTTTGGAAGGATCAAAATTTGGTGGCTTGCAAATCCAACCTTGAATTTTTCTTTTATCAAATGAAGATTCATACCATATTTCTTCAACCTCTCCTAATTTTTTATGGGAAAAAAGATCATCATTTAAACGAGTTAACCGATTAATTTTTTTTGATTTTGAATCACCTGTTGCCAAGTCTGCTGGGTGGTCAGGAGTAGAATGAGTAAAGGCAAATATTCCATTTTCGGAAACGGAATATTGTCCACCACTATAAGGTCGTCCAATCGAAAGTCCACCAATATCTTTTGCGAGATCAGTAATTTTTCCATTCAAATCCGAAATGGCAATTCTTGTATTTCCTTCAGTATTATATTGAAAATAAATTCCTTTCCCATCATCACTCCAATTGATATTTTCTACATCACGATCAAATTTACAAGTCACGCATTTAGATGATGATCCAGTTCGAGTCATGACATATAAATGAGTCACTTGATAGCCATCATAATTTTCATCATTACCTAAGTACGCAATTGATTTTCCGTCAGGCGAAATTTTAGGACTAGTATCTGGACCTTGTCTTTTGGTCAAGGCTGTAACTTTTCCAGTATTTACAAAAACCTCATAAATCTCAGAATTACGAGGATCCATTTCTCGATTCTTATTTCTATTTGAAGTCATTAAAATTGAACTTCCATTGGGTGTCCATTCAGGTGTTCCATTCACATCGTAATCTCCAAAAGTTAATTGCCTTGGAGTTCCACCATCCACAGAAAGCACAAATAATTGCTTTCGTACATTTTTCAAAAATCCTGCACCATCTGCTTTGAATTTCATTTTTTCAATATACTTCGGCGGAGTTTCCCAATTTGCACCTTCTGGTTTAGCAGGTAATTTAACCAAGGGCTTTGCCTCGAAAGGAACATTCATCAAAAAGGCAATCCATTTTCCATCAGGTGACCAAGATAAATTAGTAGGTGACTGGTTAAGATTGGATAATTTGGATTCTGCTCCATTATCTAACCATCTTAAATACATTTGAGGTTTTCCCCCTTTGGTGGAGAGATACAATAATGTCTCATTAGAAGGAGATAGGCGAGGAGAGAAGTCGCTTTGATTGCCTGTCGTGATCGGGAACATATCTGTTCCATCAAAATTAGATATCCAAATATTGGAACGATTCCCATCAGTCATAATATCCTTAAAATTTCTAACAAAAAGTACACTTGAACCATCTGATGAAATTTGAGGATCTGACACATACTCCAAGTTAAAAACATCTATAGGTTCAAATTTTGAATTTGAGATTAGTTCATCCTTAGATTGTCCGAATATGGAATTGGAGGAGATTAAAGTAAAGAACAGAAAAAAAAATATTTGCTTATTCATAATGGTTTTGTTTTTAGGATTGAATATAGGAAAAAAAATTAAACCCATATTTTGGCAAAAAAAAAATGATGGAAAAAGGAATCATAAATGGTATTTGAGAAACGAATGAGAATAAAATATTATAAATCTATTTTTCTAAAACAGAAGTTGTGTGTTTTTGTATAATGCTGATATTCAGGTAGTTATGGGTCTTGTGTGCCGGCAAATTGGTTTAAGAATAAATAAATATGATATTTATTCTTAAATCCATTTGCTTTTTAATGGAAAAGAAACATACCTTTAGGGCATAAAAAATAATACATGTTTCATTTAAACCTACATACAAAATCTTGGTGGTGGCACTTTTCAAACTCTAAACCTGAGTAAGTTAAGCCGCTTCTATTACGTTTATTATGCAACGAAAAAAGTGTCTAACCGTTTACTCGGTTAGACACTTTTTTTATTTCCATTTGATAATCAATTTTTTAAAAATAAATTCAATGTTAACTCAACAAGTTCAAAAAATAAAACTGCAGGCAATTGCAAAAAGATTTTTAGCTGATACTACAACACCTGTGAGTATTTATATGAAAATCCGTGATCATTTTGAAAGTTCACTACTTTTGGAAAGTACTGATTTTCGAAGTGCTGAAAACTGCTTTTCCTTTATTTGTATGGAGCCAATCGCAAGTTTTGAAGTGACTGGAAAAAATATCGAGACGCTAAGTGTTGATGGAAAAACTGATCACAGTCAAATAGAGGCTAATGAAGAAGTACCTGGTCGATTGAATCATTTTATGAATCAATTCGATATTGAATCGCCTGAAAATTACAAAGGCATCAATGGTTTTTTTGGATATATGTCATTCGAAGCAGTTCAATATTTTGACTCGATGACCTTTGATGATTCCAAAAGGAAAATGGATATTCCAGAAGTGAATTATAAATTGTTTCGATATATCATTGCGATTAATCACTTTAACGATGAGTTGTTTATTTTGGAAAATATTCCTCCAGGAGCTAACTCTGAAATTGAAAAAATTGAAAATTTACTAAGTTATCAGACTTTCGGAAAATACCAATTCAAAACCGAAGGTGAAGAAACTTCGAATATAACTGATGATGAATTTAGAGGAATGGTTGCCAAAGGAAAAGAGCATTGTCAAGTTGGAGATGTTTTCCAAATCGTTCTTTCTCGACAATTCCAACAAAAGTTTTCAGGCGATGAATTTAACGTTTATCGTATCCTTCGCTCCATCAATCCTTCTCCATATCTTTTCTTTTTTGATTACGGAAATTATAAAATATTTGGTTCTTCACCAGAAGCTCAAATGGTTATCAAACAAGATGTTGCCAGCGTAAATCCTATTGCGGGAACTTACAAACGAACGGGTAATGATGATGATGATCGAGCACAAGCACAATTGCTTTTACGTGATCCAAAAGAGAATGCAGAGCACATGATGTTAGTCGATTTAGCTCGAAATGATTTGAGTCGTCATTGCACAAAAGTGAAAGTGAGCGAGTTGATGGAGATTCAATATTTTAGTCACGTGATTCATTTGGTTTCGAAAGTGGAAGGAAAATTACCAGAAGGATATAACCCGATCAAAGTGTTGGGGGATACTTTCCCAGCAGGAACTTTGTCAGGCGCGCCAAAATATAAAGCCATAGAATTAATCGGTGAATATGAAAATCAAAACCGTTCTTTTTATGGGGGTATGATTGGCTTCGTTGGATTCAATGGAGATTTAAATCATGCAATTACTATTCGTTCTTTTTTAAGTAAAAATAACACACTATATTATCAAGCAGGTGCAGGAATTGTTTCTCAAAGTAATGAAGAACATGAGTTGCAAGAAGTGAATAATAAATTAGGTGCGTTAAAGCAGGCATTGAAAAAAGCGGAAGAACTATAATTTTTAACGGTTAACTGTGAATGGTTAACGGTTAATTTATAAGAGTGAATAGCTAATAAAATCAATGGTTAACAATATATTTACATTTTGTGATTAACCGTTCATCGATAAGCATTCACCGTTAAAAATATGATTATGAAAATATTGATGTTAGACAATTATGACTCTTTTACCTACAACTTAGTCCAATATTTGGAAGAAATCATTGATGGCAAAATCGATGTTTTTCGGAATGACCAAATAAGTTTGGAAGATGTTGGAGGATATGATACGATTATTTTATCTCCTGGCCCAGGTGTCCCAAAAGATGCAGGCATCTTGATGGACGTGATTAAAAAATATGCAACGACAAAAAATATTTTTGGTGTTTGTCTAGGAATGCAAGCGATAGGAGAATGCTTTGGTGGAGAGTTAGCAAACTTGGAAAAAGTATATCACGGAGTTCAAACTTTAATTATAAAAACCGAAGATGATGAACCTATTTTTAAAGATGTCCCAACTGCATTCGAAGCTGGTCGTTATCATTCTTGGGTAGTGAAAAAAGAAAATCTACCAGATTGTTTGGAAGTAACGGCAATTGATAAAAAAGGAATTGTGATGGCCATGAGCCATAAAGAATACAATGTTCGAGGGGTTCAGTTTCATCCAGAATCAATCATGACCCCAGATGGAAAAACGATGCTTCGTAATTTTATCAATCATTCTAAAAACCTAAAAGAAGAAAAAAAATCCGCTAATGAAACATATTCTCACTAGACTTTTTGAGCACAAAGAACTCGGTAGAGATGAAGCCAAAAAAGTATTGGTTAATATCTCAAATGGTGAATATAATGAAGCACAAATTGCAGCATTTATCAGCGTGTATTTGATGCGATCAATTTCCGTAAATGAATTGTTAGGATTTCGAGATGCTTTATTAGAATTGTGTCGACCGTTTGATTTGGAAGGGATGGAAAGTATCGATATCGTCGGAACAGGAGGAGATGGAAAAAACACTTTTAATATTTCCACATTGTCATCTGTAGTGGTGGCAGGAGCAGGTTATAAAGTAACGAAGCATGGAAACTATGGTGTGTCTTCATCATGTGGATCATCCAATGTTTTGGAACATTTAGGGTATCAATTTACGAATGATACAGATGTTTTGAAAAAGCAATTAGATGCTGCAAATATTTGTTTTTTGCATGCACCACTTTTTCATCCAGCGATGAAAGCTGTAGCACCAGTTCGTAGACAATTGGGTGTCAAAACGTTTTTCAATATGTTGGGGCCATTGGTGAATCCAGCTCAACCTTCGAAGTCATTGTTAGGTGTTTTTAATTTAGAATTAGCGAGATTATATCAATACATTTTCCAAACGACTGATCGAGATGCAGCTATCGTTTATTCGATGGATGGTTATGATGAAGTGTCATTGACTTCACCATTTAAGTTGCGACAAAATGATACGGAGCGATTAATTCAACCTAGCGATATTGGAAAAAAGACCTTACAGCAAACTGATTTGCATGGAGGAGGAGATGTTCCTTCTTCTGCAAAAATATTTATGAATGTCCTTTCTGGAAATGGAACTACTCCACAAAATGATGTGGTGAGCGCTAATGCTGGAATTGCAATACATTGTTTGCAACCTCAAAAAAGTATCGAAGATTGCATCGATGAAGCGCATGAATCACTAGTTGGGGGAAAGGCACTTGGTAAATTTGAACTGTTATTAAATTAACCGTTAGACGAATTTCCTAGTCGTTGCGCTAGGTCATCGTTTGAATAATGACTTGGAATGTCGTTTTACGTAACTTATTGATTATGAATATATTAGAAAAAATAACAAACAACACACGTATTATCGTAGAAGAACGGAAAAAATCACTTCCGATTTCCGCATTGGAGGACAGCATGTACATGACACGTGAAGTTTTTTCTTTAAAAAAGAATTTACAAAAAGGGATATTCGGTATTATTTCTGAGTTTAAAAAGCAATCTCCATCAAAAGGGGATTCACAAAAATGCAGATGTTGAAGCTATCGTTTCAAAATACGCAGAAGCAGGAGTGGCTGGTTGTTCGGTTTTGACTGATGAAAAATTCTTTGGAGGAAGTAATGCCGATTTGGTTCATGCAAGGCAAAAAGTAGAAGTTCCGATTTTGCGAAAAGACTTTATCATCGATGAATATCAGTTGTATGAAGCAAAGGCGATGGGAGCAGATGTGATTCTTTTAATTGCTGAATGTTTGGAAAAAAATGAGGTCGCTCAACTTGCGCAAAAGGCAAAAAGTTTAGGTCTTGAAGTTTTAATGGAAGTTCACTCTGAAAAGCAATTGGAAAAATTACACGAGTGCATCGATATCGTAGGAGTGAACAATCGAGACTTGGAAACCTTTAGTGTAAGTATTCAAACTTCGCTTGATTTGTTTGATAAAATTCCTGAGGATTTTGTGAAAATTTCCGAAAGTGGGATTTCAAATGCACGTTCTGTTGTTAGATTAATTGAAGCTGGATTTCAAGGTTTTTTGATAGGTGAAAATTTTATGAAAACCGAAGATCCAGGGACGGCTTGCAAGCATTTTATTGAAGAAATTAATTCTTTATTAGTAATTAAAAGTGACACGGTTTGAAACTGGTCTACGTTTGAATATAGCAGAAACTTTCAAGCATGAAAATAAAAGTTTGCGGAATGCGAGACCCTGAAAATTTGCAGGAACTTCTCAAATTGCCAATAGATTATGTTGGCCTGATTTTCTACAAAAAATCAAAAAGATTTGTTGAAAAAGAATTGCCAAAATTAGATTTTAAAGGGAAAGAAAAAGTAGGAGTTTTCGTCAATGAATCACACGAATACATTTTAGAAAAAAGTCAACAATACAAATTTGTAACAATACAATTGCATGGTTTGGAATCACCAGGATTTTGTCAAGAGTTAAAAGAGAAAAACTTCAAAATCATCAAAGCATTTTCTGTTGACGATGAATTTGATTTTTCCAAAACAAAAAAATACGAACCATTCTGCGACTATTTTTTATTTGACACAAAAGGTATACTACCAGGCGGAAACGGGTACACTTTCGATTGGAAAATACTCAAGAATTATAAAGGAGAAACTCCTTTTTTCCTAAGTGGAGGAATAAATAATACGCATAAAAATATACTTAAGGAGTTGAAAATCAGTCAGTTGTATGCAGTTGATTTAAATAGTGGTTTTGAACTTGAACCCGCATTAAAAGATATTTCATTATTGAAAAAATTTATAGAAGATGTTAGAAACTAATATTGAAAAGAAAAAATACGATGTCGATGAGCAAGGATTTTATGGCGAATTCGGTGGCGCATTTATTCCAGAAATGTTATATCCAAATGTAGAGCATTTGCGAAAACAATATTTGGAAATTATGTATGAGCCAGAGTTTCAAAAGGAATTTAGAGCCTTGTTGAAAGACTATGTAGGACGACCATCACCATTATATTTCGCCAAAAAATTGTCAGCTCATTACAATACTAAAATCTATCTCAAAAGAGAAGATTTGAATCACACGGGTGCTCATAAAATAAACAATACAATCGGCCAGATTTTATTGGCTAAACGACTGGGTAAACATCGAATCATTGCCGAAACTGGAGCTGGTCAACATGGTGTGGCAACTGCAACAGTTTGTGCTTTAGCAGGTTTAGAATGTATCGTTTTTATGGGAGAGGTGGACATTGAAAGACAGGCGCCCAATGTTGCTCGAATGAGAATGTTAGGAGCAAAAGTTGTCCCTGCAAAAAGCGGAAGTCGAACACTAAAAGATGCAACCAATGAAGCTATTCGAGATTGGATTAATAATCCTAATGACACGCATTATATAATTGGTTCGGTAGTTGGACCACATCCATATCCAGATATGGTAGCTCGCTTTCAGTCTGTGATTAGCGAAGAAATGAAATGGCAATTGAAAGAGCAAACAGGTAAGGAAGATCCAGATACAATCATCGCTTGTGTCGGAGGAGGTAGTAACGCAGCGGGAGCATTTTATCATTATTTAGAAAATGAAAAAGTAAAATTGGTAGCAGTTGAAGCATCTGGTCTAGGAAATGATACAGGTAAATCTGCAGCTACAAGTGTACTTGGTTCGAAAGGTGTTTTGCATGGTAGTCGAACTCTTTTGATGCAAACGGAAGATGGGCAAGTAGAAGAACCATATTCAATTTCTGCAGGTTTGGATTATCCAGGAATTGGTCCAATGCATTCTCACTTGATAGGATCAGGAAGAGCAGAAGTATTTGGAGCGACGGATGAAGAGGCATTACATGCTGCTCGATTTTTAGCTAAAATGGAAGGTATTATTCCTGCTTTAGAAACTGCTCATGCTTTTGCAGTTTTGGATAAAATGACATTTGAGAAAGATGAAGTTGTTGTCTTAAATTTATCTGGAAGAGGTGATAAAGATTTAACAACTTATATTGACTTTTTTAAACTAAATGGATAAAACGAAATGACACGAATAGAAAAATTATTTTCAACGAAGCAAAAAGATATCTGCAATATTTATTTCACAGCAGGTTTTCCTAATTTAAATGATACAGAAAAAATCATTTTGACTTTGGAAAAAGCAGGAGCTGATATGGTCGAAATTGGGATGCCATATTCTGATCCTTTAGCTGACGGAGAAACGATTCAACAAAGCGGTTCTGTTGCTTTGAAAAATGGAATGACCCTAGATATTTTGTTTGGACAAATTGAAAGTGTTCGACAAAAGTCTCAAATTCCTTTGGTGATGATGGGCTATTTTAATCAAGTGATGCAATATGGAGAGGAGGCTTTTTTCAAAAAATGTAATGAAGTTGGAATTGATGGATTGATTTTGCCTGACTTACCTGCAGCTATTTATGAAGCTGACTATCAACAACTTATGAATGAAAATGGGTTGAATAATATATTTTTGATTACTCCACAAACCCCTGATGAACGAATTGTTTATTTGGATAAATTGAGTTCGGGATTTGTCTATATGGTGGCAGATGCTTCTGTAACAGGTAAGCAAAAAGATATTTCTAACAATCAAATTACATATTTTGAGCGTATCGAAAAAATGAATTTATCTAACCCAAGATTGATTGGATTTGGGATAGCTGACCATCAAAGTTTTTCTACAGCATGTGCTCATGCCAATGGCGCAATTATCGGAAGTGCATTTATTCGAGCCTTAGAAAAATCAGAAAATATCGAAGCAACCATTTTTGATTTCATCGGTATGATTAAAAATAAAAAAGCACAAATAGCTTAAAAAATATTACAACGATGAAAGTATAGTTTGCAGGAATAAGACCTCCTCTACACTATAATAATATTTTTTAGTAATTGATAAAATAAATATTACTGTAATTTTAATTTTTTGGAAAACTGAAAACTTCAAAAAACCAAATAACAAAATGTAGGTATCTCTTTCTAAAGTATTCTTTATAATTAGAACAATTTTTCTTTATTTTACAAAGCAATATCAGATGCTTTTCTGATAGACAAGACCTTAACGAAATTTACCACATACTCTAAACCTTTTCTATTTTTTTACCGTTTTTATTAATATTAATGCAATACACATGTCTTGTTGATTAAGTGGGGTATCCATTAGTTTAAGAAATAGAAATAGAAAACGATAAATGCTTTAATAGAAATTAGAGAATTATTTGATCCTAATCTCTCTCTGATTTCACAAAACAAATAAATGAAAGATTTCCTTGAACCTTTCTTTCTTTTTTTATGTCTAGGAATTTTCCTTTTTCCTCCCATAGGTTGGTCTCAAGAAAATAACTTAGAATCTAAAAGAGAAAAAGATTTTGGTCTAGCGATGGAGTATTTAGCTGCGTTTAAAAATGATAGTGCCAACTATATTTTTACTCAATTAATTGATGAATTAACGATAAATAATGAATTAGAATCTGCTTTTGGATTACAAGTTCAACTTCGCCAAGCGGAGGTTTTAGAAAAAGATCATCAAGACGAAATTGCTATTCAGAAGTTAATTAAGGTGGTAGAAATTAGCCAACAGAAAAATGAATGGGAAGTATTTGCAAACGCTCATTTATCTCTGGCTCGTCTCAACGAAAAAATAGGTCGTTCGACTCAATGCTTAGAATATTTAGAAAAAGCTAGAACGGCAATTTCCGAACATAAATTAGAAAATATTTATCCTCGATTTGCTATTCGATATTCTTCTTACCATCGAATTTTTAGTAATCAAGATTCCTCCTTTTTTTTTGCAAATGAAGTAGTCAGAACTGCTCCTAAGTTTAACCTGGATGATGAGGAAGCGACAGGTTATTTGTTAATGGGGTTACTTTTGAGAGATTCATCTTATCAAAAAGCAAATAGATATTTTCAACAAGCGGGAAATATTTTCAAAAGGTTGGAAGATTACTCAGGATACTCTGCTACCCTAAACAACCTATCTAGATTACATATTCAGAATAATCAAAATCAACTCGCATTATTATATAATGATTCCTCTCTAATTGCTGCTAATCAAGCGACTATTAATGGGTATGATGGACCATGGATGTATTATACTCATTATCATGATCGAGCCAAAATTTTACAAGAAATGGAGCAGTATGATTCTGCCTGGCACTACCTCCATAAAGCCTATCAGTTGGAAATGGCAGACATTTCAAATTTTAATAATGATAAAGTTATAGCGATTGATGCTCGTTATCAAAATGAAAAAAAAGCTCAAAAAATTGAAGAGCAAGCAATGGTAATTAGTTATGAAAAATCAAGGAGAAATTTGATGTCATCGATTATCTTTTTAGTCATTCTTTTTTCTACGATTTTGGCTTATTATTATTTGAAATTGCGCAACGCCAATAAAAAAACTGTTCAGCAAGCAGTTGCCTTGACAGAAGTGAATAAAGATCTTTCTGTTTCTTTGGAACAACAAATTTTGTTGCAAGGAGAGGTGCATCATCGAGTGAAAAACAACTTACAAATAATCATCAGTTTACTAGAATTACAACGAGAAGATATTACTGATGTGAAGGCTAGGGAGAGTATGGAAGTCATGTCAAATCGAATCTACAGCATGGCTGCTATTCACGAAATGTTGTATCAAAATAAAGGAAAAGAAATGGTTAATCTTTTGGATTATACTAAAAGTCTTTGTGCTCATTTTAGAAGTTTTGTTTTACGAAGCAGTCCAACTCACCAATTTTCCAATTAGAAATAGATGAAATATTTTTCAATTTACAAACATTAATGCCCCTTGGAATTATCCTCAATGAGCTTTTGACCAATAGTCTAAAGTATGCGGTCACCCCTGATAATAAATTAAGAATTGGAATAAAGCTAGAACCTGTCGACGATGGATTCATTTTGAATTACTGTGACAATGGACCAGGTTTTCCAGAGGAAACATTGTCTGAGGATAAAGGTGGATTAGGTACTTATTTGTTAAAAAGTATGAGTCGTCAATTGGGTGGACATTTGACTTGTATGAATGATCAAGGAGCAGTTTGTAAGATTTTTTTTAAGGAAAAAAACAAATAAGAAAACAATTATCTAATAAAGTTATTTAACTATAGATCCCTGTTTATTTCTTTTTTCCTTATTCATTTAGTGCGCCAAACATATTTATGAAAAAATATAAAATCTTAATCGTAGAAGATGAGATAATTATTGGAGATACGATTGAAAGATATTTAACTCAAGCAGGTTATCAAGTAGTTGGGAATGCTATCTCTTACCAAGAAGCTGAGATCATTTACGTCAATGAAGAGCCAGATTTAGTGCTTTTAGATATTCGTCTAAGTGGTGCAAAAACTGGAATTGATTTCGCTTATTTTATCCAGCAACATGCTAATCCAAAGCCTTTTATTTTTCTGACCTCCCAAATAGATAGTCTAACCATCAATAGGGCTAAGGAAACCTTTCCCGCAGGTTATCTTTCTAAGCCAATTCAAAAAGATAGTTTGAATACCTCGATAGAAATAGCTTTGCATAATTTCCAGAATCAGAGAAAAGAAAAAACGTTGATTTCCTTAAGTGATGGGATTCAAAATTTTTCAATCCCCTATGATGAAATCCTCTTTTTGGAAGCTGATCATATTTATGTAAATGTGCATACTAAAACATTTGGACTAATTAATCAAAGAGGTTCTCTCAAAGAAATGATCGAACAACTACCACCAGAAAATTTTATTCAAACACATCGAAGCTTTGTGGTGAATATTGTTGAAGTAAATCATTGGGACAATCAAAATCTTCGTATCCAAAACAAGTTAATTCCAATAAGCCGTTCTAGACGAAAAGAAGTAATTTCAAGGATAGAAAGGAGCTAAGCCTACCATTCAGAACATCAGAGCTACCATTCAGAACAAAATAGAGGAAATATTATTCATACAGTATAAAACTTGTAAATTTGAATATGAAGAGAATGAATATACATTCTATCCTCATAACTCTTAAAATGAATTGAAAACCTAATTATTAAACGATGAACACTACTGGAAAAGAGGTTTTAACGCTAATTTGAAACATTCTCTTTTCCAGCTAAAAAATACTTACCTAACAGTAAAAAAAACTTAGTTAGTTTTTTTCTTACAAAAAAATGTCCGATCAGTTACTAATTGTAATCCTGTGATTAGATAATTGTTTCTCCCTAAAGATAACTCAGTTGAACGGAAGGATCCCGAATTTTCTCAAAAAAAAGTGATGAGAGAGATTCGGGATATCTATTTTAAAGATTATTCTAAATAGAATTGTATGAGAAGAACTTCCAAATTTTTAAAATCTGGAAGTTCTAATAATTTAGAATAAGGTCTTTTGAATTTAATGTGAAAAAGGCAAACTGGATAGACAATCTTGATATACTGCAAGAACACTTTCTGGGAATACTCTTAATCTTAGCTTTAATATTGTTACTCAAGGAAAATCAGATGATTGTATTGCTACTTGTATCAAACAATCAGAAAAATTATTCCTAAATTGAATTTTAATTAAATTCTGTTTAGGATTTTTTTTTATTATAAAAAATAAAATGATGAGAAAATTGAAATTTATCTTTTTGATCTTGAGCATGGTAGTTTCCACTTTCTCTTGTGGAGGTGATACGAAATCAAATAACAATACATCTACATCAGAGTCGGAAGCTACAAATTCAACTGATTCAGGAAAGTCGCAAGCAGCAGCTTCCGAAAAAATAATCGAAACGGTAGACTCCAAACCTTTCCAAGAAAAAGAAAAGATATATGCTTGGGTAGACAAACTCAATATTCGAGATAAAGCTAGTCTCAAGGGAAAAGCTATCGCCTCTGTTGATAGTGATGATGCCCTAGAATTTACGGGAACTAAATCAGGGACAGCAGAAACTATAGTACTCAGAGGAGTTGCCTACAAAGATCTTTGGTATAAAATTGAGACTAAGGACGGAAAAGAAGGATGGGTCTATGGTGGTGCAGTCAAACATAAAGGGGAGACTAAAGGAAATGACCCAATCACAGATACTAAATTTGATTTCCCTTATTTTGGATCATACGATTTATCTATTTGGAAAAAAATATCTACAAAATCTGAAGGCGAAGAAGTTTATGTAACTATCACCACTTACCAAAAAGGTGATCAATATTTAGAATTGACGAATGCGGAG
>CAJQQY010000482.1 GCA_905480595.1 uncultured Saprospiraceae bacterium
CAATAACTATTTGTGAAGGGGAAATTTATTATGCTGCAGGTACTAATCAAACAACGACAGGAATTTATTATGATAGCTTAAATACAACATTAGGTTGTGATAGTGTCATCATAACCACGTTGACGGTCTTGCCAAATTCAACGACGAATTTGCAAGAAGAAATTTGTGAAAAAGACTTCTTTACTTTTGCAGGAAACCAATTGACAGAAAGTGGAATTTATTCAGATACACTTCCAGCTGCAAATGGCTGCGATAGTATTGTTCTTCTCGAATTGAATGTGTTACCAGAATCAGATGTACTTCTTCCTGTGACTATTTGTGAAGGAACGGGATTTGTCTTCGGAAATGAAACTTATTTCCAAGCAGGAACTTATGAAGAAACTTTCACTTCATCATATGGATGTGATAGTTTAGTTACATTAGTTTTAACTGTAGCAGGCGAGGTTGTAGAGGAAATAGACGAGACAATTTGTTCTTATGAATCCTATGAGTTTGGTAATGAGACTTTGACAGAGTCAGGATCGTATTCAGATACTTTGACTGCTGTTGGAGGTTGTGATAGTATTGTCAATCTAAACTTGATAGTTTTATTCCCATCTGAAGAAACATTAAATGTGACTATCTGTGCAGGTGATATATATGAACTTGGAGATATTACTTACCAAACACCAGGAATTTATCAACAAGACTTTATAGCAACTTCAGGATGTGATAGTTTGGTAACTTTATATCTTTCTGTTGTACCGAATTTCCAATTACCAATTTCTGCAACACTTTGTGCTAATGATTATTTCCAAGTAGGAGATTCTTTGTACAATCAATCCGGACTTTATATTGATACTTTAACTTCCATATCAGGATGCGATAGTATTATTATGTTGAATTTGAATATTCTTCCATTTGAAGAAGAAACAATTGAAGCAACAATTTGTGCAGGTGAAACTTATCAAGTTGGAAATAATGCTTATAATACTTCAGGTACTTATTCTGACACTCTTACATCTATCAATGGATGTGATAGTATCACCAATTTAGTATTAGAAGTTTCGGATGTTCAACCAACAGTTGTTTATCAAAACCTTTGTGAAGGAGATAGTATTATACTGGAAGGAGCGTACCAAACTACTGGAGGAATTTTTACTGATATTTTACAATCTGCTAATGGTTGTGATAGTTTGATTCACACTTATGTTACTTTATTAGATAACACTACAACTTATTTACAAGAAGTAATTTGTGAAGGTGATAGTATTTTTATTGCAGGTGCATATCGATATGAAGTAGGAGAGTTTACAGAAAATATGAATACAATAGAAGGTTGTGATAGTATCATCATTACAGAATTATTAGTTGATCCTCCTACAGAATTATATGTGGATGGTTTAGAATTATGTCTTGGTGAAGAAGGGCAATTATTTGTCGAAGGAGCAGAGGTGGTTAGATGGTTCCCAACAGTAGGATTGAGTTGTGATGATTGTCCTAACCCGATGGTTTCACCAACGTCGACTATTACATATACAGTTAGTGCAGCAAGTTGTTTAGGAACTACTGTGGAGACAAGTGTTACCGTTTATGTCAATGATCCACCTAATTTGGTAGTTTCTGATGGTGAAACAATTTTGTTGGGAGAGTCAGCATTCATGATGGCTTCAACCGATGATATGCAAGATGTAATTACTTGGTCGGATGGTATTCAGACGATTTGTGATAACTGTAGAGAATTGACTGTGTCTCCAGAACAAACGACTACTTATTACCTTTCAGTAATTGATGAAAATGGATGTGTAACTACAGAAGAAATAACTATTAAAGTAAATGAAGGTTGTCAATATTCTAAGTTGGTAATTCCAAATATGATTTCTCCAAACGGAGATGGTTACAATGATCGATTTGAAATAAGACATGAAGGATTTGGACAAATCAATTTGCTTAAAGTTTACAACCGATGGGGAGAAGTCGTTTATGAAACGAATGATATAGATTTATCGTGGGATGGTACATTTAAAGGAAAAGTTCTTAATCCTGGGGTTTATGTTTATTACTTAGAAGGATTATGCTTGAATGAAGAAACCTTTATTAGAACTGGAAATGTAACAATAATAAAATAAAAATATAATAGCTGCAAGTGGTTGATTATCAGTCGTTTGCAAGCTTAATTAAGAGTTTAGAACCTAATTGTAGTCAAAAGGCATTTGCTATCCAGCGGATGCCTTTTCTTTTTTGGAATAATAATAAATCCTTGTTTGGTATTCTTTTTTAAATAGAAAAACATATATGGTAAAACAAATAACCGTTAAAAACCTCTGTCACACTCTCTTTTCGTTTCTAAAAATAAAAAGTCCCTTGGCATAGAAATTGACTTTTCCACAATAGGATTTTAATTTGAAAAAAAGTGTTTTTCCCACCAAGACCATTTTCCCCATCCTTTCAATTCTTCCTAATCTAGCAAGGTTGAAATTTGTTTTTATAAACAAAAAAAAATCAACTAAGCGAATACATAACACACGATACTAACCATTTTAATACATTACCATGAAACACTTTTACACAGTAGCAATGCTGTTAATGACGCTTGTGCTCAAAGCTCAAGATGTTCATTTTTCTCACATACATGCTTCACCTACAATCATGAATCCTGCGATGACTGGATTGTTTGACGGAGATTTAAGATTGATATTAAATTATCGATCTCAATGGAACAATTTTACAAAAGGATACAAAACTTTTGCTGCTTCGGCAGACACAAAACTAATTAAGATCGGGAAACATGATTTCATAGGAGCAGGGATGCAAGTGTATAAGGATGTTGCTGGTGATTTAGATTTCACGACTAGCTATGGAGCTCTATCGTTTTCTCTTTTAAAATCATTAGATGGACATGGAAGAAATTTTATCTCTTTTGGTTTACAAAGCTCTTACATGGGAAATAGTGTTAATTACAATAATATTATTGCTCACGATAATGAACCATTAATAGAAGGTGGAGCTCCTGACAGAATAAATTTTTGGGATGTCTCAGCAGGGGTAGGTTGGTTTTACGCTTTGAACAAATATAACATGGTTTACGCAGGTTTATCATTATCACATATCAATGAACCTCGAGTTTCGTTTTTTGAAAATAATCAGGAGAGTACAGATATTTTGAAATATAGAAATCTAACAATTCATGGTGGTGCAGATATTCGATTGAACGATGACATGTCTTTAAAGCCGAATTTTGTTTTTAAAGATCAAGGACCACATCGAGAAATTTTGATTGGGTCTTTTTGGAAATACAAAAAATTGAGGAGCAAGTTACGACAACCAGCGTCACTTTATTTTGGAGGATGGGTGAGATGGTATCTCGATCAAAAACAAGATGTGAGGGGAACAGATGCTTTTGTTTTTGCGATTCGATTTGATTATAAAAAAATGTTTATCACTTTTTCTTTCGATGCTAATATTTCAAGCTTAAGAAGAGTAAGTGCTGGAAATGGAGGACCTGAACTTTCGATTATCAAAGTTTTTGACTACGAAAAACAACGAAGAAGAAGTAATAAGGTAATCTGTCCGGCTTTTAGATATTAAAATGAAATACAAATACAATTAAGAAATAGAAAATATAAATAATTGATTATCAAATAGTTGTTGAGTGTTGTAAGGATTGTAAATATCCTTTTAATGGTATAGAATTTGAATAAATCATATTAGAGAATCCAATATATTTTTGACTTTGTTTTAGAAAAACTAAAAAATGTGTCCGAAATGAAAAAAACTAACAATAAAATGGTCAATAAAATTTATCGTAAGATCCTCCCCGCAATTCTATTTTGTGTCCTCTCCTTAGCGATGACGGCACAATTAAATTATGAAAACTTTGTTTACAATGGTTCTGGAGGGGGAGCATTAATGGATCAAGCAAGTTCAGTTGCAGTTAGTCCAGATGGAGACTATGTGTATGTAACTAGTGCAGGTTCGAATGCAATTAATGTTTTTAACAAAAGTATCTCAAGTCCTGGTGGACAATTGACTTTTGTTGAAGTAATTAAAACAGGATTGAATGGAGTTCAAGGTTTGACTTCTGCTCAATCAGTTGCAGTTAGTCCAGATGGAAATAATGTTTACGCAGTCGGAAATTCCGATGATGCGTTAGTCACATTTAATCGAAGCCATGTTAATGGAACTTTGACATATATAGGTATGCACAAAGATGGATTAAGCGGAGTTGATGGATTGGATGCACCATTTATGGTGAAAGTTAGTCCCGATGGCAAACATGTTTATGTATCAGCTACGGATGATAAAGCTATTTCGGTTTTTGAAAGAAATGCAACGACAGGAGTGTTGACTTTTAAATCAAAATTGTCAGATCCTTCATTGAATGTAGTTTTGGGATTAGATATTAGTTCAGATGGAAATCATGTTTATGCAGCAGGACATGCTGATGGCAAGGTGGTTGTTTTTTCTCGAAATTCTACAACTGGATTGTTGACATATGTGGAGGCAATTCAAGATAACGTAAATTTCGTAGATGGATTATCAGGAGCATTTTCAGTTTTTGTAAGTCCTGATGGAAACAATGTTTATGTAACTGGAGTGTACGATAATGCTGTAGCGATTTTTTCAAGAGATGAAGTAGCAGGAACTTTGACCTTTATGGAAATTCAACAAGATGGTCAGAATGGAGTCGATTATTTAGCTTTTCCATTTAACGTTTCAGGAAGTGCAGACGGAAATTATATTTATGCCTTGGGAGCAAATGATAATGCCATTAATGTATTTGAAAGAAATCCAACCAATGGCCTTTTGACTTTTAAAGAAGCTCAAGTGGAAGGAAATGTTGGAGTGGAAGGAATGAATTATCCAGTTTGTATCGCTGTCAGTCAAGATGGAAATCATATTTATACTGCTGCGAATGGAAGTGGTGCCGCTGTAGTTTTTAAAAAGGATAATGATGGTGGTTTGAGTTTTACTGAAAATCAAACGAGTTCAACAGTTGGAGTAGCAGGATTAGGGAAACCATATTCATTATCTGTTAGCCCTGATGGGAAAAATGTTTATGCAGCTGCTTACGATGATAATTCAGTAGTGATGTTTTCGAGATCAGAAGAGACTGGTAACTTGACGTATATTGATATGTTGCAGGATGGAGAAAATGGAGTGGATGGATTATATCGAGCATATTCGATTACAGTTAGTCCTGATGGAAAAAATGCCTACGCAACTGGAAACAACGATGATGCTTTAGTTATTTTTGATCGAGATGAAATAACTGGTGAGCTGACTTTTGTTGAAAAAATAAAAGATAATATCGCAGGGGTTGATGGATTGAATGGAGCTCGGTTTGTAACATTAAGTAGTGATGGAAATTACGTTTATGTTGCTGCATATTATGATGATGCTATTTCAGTTTTTGAAAGAAATGCTACGACAGGAGGATTGACATATATTCAATTAGTAAAAGATGGCGTAAATGGAGTAGATGGGTTGAATGGGGCAAATTCTTTTGCCATTTCAGCTGATGGAAATTTTGCTTATGCAACAGGTTATACAGATGATGCCATAGTTGCTTTTACAAGAAATCCACTCGATGGAACTTTGACTTTTATTGAAGTGTATAAAAATGGAATAGCTAATGTGAATGGGCTGAACGGAGCACACTCCGCAGTTGTAAGTTCTGATGGGAAAAGTTTTTACGTATGTGGATATAATGATAATTCAGTTTCAGCTTTTAGCCGAAATGAGACTACTGGTAAATTGACTTTTGTTGCGATGTACAAAGATGGAGTAAATGGTATCGATGGATTGACTGGAGCAAGAGCTGTTGCATTGAATCCTGATGGAACTCATTTTTATGCAGTAAGTGGTGGAGAAAATGCTATCGTTTTATTCGAAAGAAATGAAAATACTAGTGCTTTGACGTATCAATTTAAATACGAAGATGGAATTGATAATGTGAATGGATTGTCAGGATCTAGGTTTGTAACACTTGATCCTTTTGGTCGACATATTTATGTAGCAGGAGCGGATGATGATGCGATTGCTGTATTTAGTTGTACTTATTTTGAATCAATGACGGAGGAAATTTGTCAAGGAGGAAGTGTCACGATTGGAAATAATGTTTATACAGAGACAGGAATTTACAATGATGTTTTAGCAGACACTTACGGATGTCAAAGCATTGTTACATTAGACTTAACAGTTCTAGCTACTTCAGAAAGTTTGACACAAACGATCTGTCATGGAGAAACATATGAGTTTGGAACTCAAACCTTAACGGAAAGCGGATCGTACCAAGATATAGTCACTAATAGTTTAGGTTGTGATGTAAATACGACTTTAGAATTAATAATTACTGCAGAAAATGAAATGTCTATGGCTGCAGAAATTTGTCAAGGTGATACTTATAATGTTGGTGCCAATACATTTTTTGAAACAGGAGTTTACGAAAACATTTTGACTGCAAGTACAGGATGTGATAGTGTGGTTCTTTTAGAATTGACAGTAAATCCAACTTCATTCAATGATAACGCAGCGATTTGTTTTGGAGATGATTACACATTTGGAACTCAAACTTTAAACTCAAGTGGGACATTCCAAGAAACATTCACTTCCAGCAATGGATGTGATAGTGTGGTGACTTTACAGCTTGCAGTTGTAAGTTCATTTTCTGAAAATGTGGATCAATCTATTTGTGAAAATGGAAGTTATACCATAGGAAATAATACCTACACAGAAGCGGGAGTTTACACTAATACATTGACTTCAACAAGTGGATGTGATAGTGTGGTGACTTTAAACTTATCAGTTGAACAAAGTATTTCTGTTCTTGTGAATGAAGTGATTTGTGAAGGGGAAGATTATATCTTCAATGGAACAAATTTAACTGAAACGGGAGTTTATACTGAAACACTTGCTACAACAGCAGGATGCGATAGTACAGTTTCAATTAACTTAACAGTTCTTCCAGGTGTGCCACCAACATTGAATGAGGTAATCTGCGAAGGGGAGTCATATAACTTTGGAAATAATATTTATACCGAAAGTGGAGTGTACACAAGTACATTTAGTAACCCTAATGGATGTGAAAATTTAGTTACATTGACGTTGAATGTTCAACCTTCTCAGGAGGTATTAATTGGTCAAACAATTTGTGAAGGGGAGCAATATCCATTTGGATCTCAACTATTGACTGACGCAGGGACTTATGTTGGAAACTTCAACACTTTAAGTGGATGTGATAGTACAGTAACTTTGACATTGAATGTAAATCCAACTCAAGAATACACTTTGTTCGAAACGATTTGTAAAACAGAAACTTATACTGTAGGAGATGAGACATATTCTACTACAGGGACTTTTACAAAAACACTCAGTTCATCAGCAACAGGATGTGATAGTATTGTTACATTGAATTTGATAGTAGTTGATATCAACGGAGGAGCACTTATTACGAATGATGATGGAACTGGAATTGGAGCAATTAATTTGACTGTAAGTAATGGAACACCACCTTACTCTTTTGAATGGAGTAATGGAGCTGACACTGAGGATGTAACAGGATTAAGTGAAGGAGTTTATGAAGTAGTTGTTAGCGATGCTAACGGTTGTGGAGAGACATTTGTATTCACAATTGATAATTCAACGGGAATATTTAGCCCTGCGCCAAAAGTAACTTTTGATGCAACGGTTTATCCAAATCCAGCTCCAACTAATGGGGAATTGAATATTGAAATTATGAATGACAAAGATCAAAATTTTGAATTCAGATTATATGATTCAGTTGGAAAAATGATTCAAAATAAAAATGTTCAAATGAAAGTAGGGGAGCAAGTGCAGAGATTAACTGCACCTCAAAATGCTGGATTATACTACTTACAAGTGACGAATGAAAATCAAGAAGTGAAGAGTTTAAAAATTATTATTCACTAACGGTTTTGATTTTTTGAAAAATAAAAAAGGCGACTTGAATTCATTTTCAAGTCGCCTTTTTTGTGAAAAGAATAAACACTTTAAGATCGATCCACTCCCAAAACTACCATTTTCATTTTATCCGCCTTCACTATTTTTTTATAAAATTTTAATAAATCAACATACCGTTCTGCAGGATAAATATTTTTATTAAACTTCAACGTTCGGACATAAGTGATTTTATTTCCCTCTTTAGTTACAGTTGCAGCAAATGATCCAAAGTCAGAATCAAAGCTTACCGATTCAGGTAAATGTTCCACTTCAAAATAACTAGGCACCTTGTAAACTACCTCGTCAGTATGAATATAAGCCGTATTGATGACCACTTCAGTTTTTCTGTTTTTAACTTTAGGAGGAGTTTTTTTTATTTTATTTAAAATATTAAATGGGATAAAAATTCGCCGTCCACTAACTGATGCATAATTTTTTATGCTCAAATTAATTTCCTCTGTTGCTTCAGGAATTCTATCTTTTACTTGAGAGTATTTGAAGTTTTCGATTTCCATATTTGGAATGTCTAAATTTTCAAAAAGTTCCTCTCTTTGTTCTTTTTTATTTCTGGTGAATTGATGTTGAACATTTTCATATTGCAGTCCACGATATTTTGTAACAATATTTGCACGTGCATCCCCTTTCGTATTTATTTTTACATTAACTATTCTTTTTTGAGTATTTACTTTTTGTGGATACCGAGTAGTTTTCACAATTTTCCCACCTTCCTCTGTGTACAGAAGTGCATTCCGATCATCCGTAAATGATCCTATGAATCCAAATGGACTATCTTGACTTGTACACTCTAACCAGATAGTGTCATTTTCCAAAGGGACACAAAGTATCTGATGATTGGCAAAGCCCATAGATGGGAAATCAGCGTCAAATGAAGGATGTCCTTTCCCCGCCCCAATCGATGCATTATAGGATCTGATACCAACAACTTTGAGCATAGCATGTACATAATTACTTAATGCTTTACAATCACCATAGCCATTTTTATCTACATCTTCTGCCTTGAAAGGTTGCCATCCGCCAATGCCTAACTGAATGCTGATATATCGAGTTTTGGATTGGAGATATTCATAAATTATTTTCACTTTTTCTTCATCACTTTCAACACCTTCGACTAGTTTGTTTATTTTTTTTATAGTTTCTTTTTTTAGTTTATCTCTTCCATATTCTAAGCCTTTGAGCCATTTTCCGAAACTCTTCCAAGTTTCCATGTTACCTGAATATCCATCATATTCAAATTCATTTGGAGACAAATAAACCATCGGTAAAAAATTTCTGTAGTTAGGGCCGAATGGTTCTGAATCAATCGCGTGAAAATTTTCGATACTCCAAGTATAAATTTTTGAGTCATCCTCTGGAGTGATTATTGGTTCACTTGAAAAATTTTTCACTTTATATCGCATACCTAACTTGTTGGGGATCTTTGCGATATAAGTCGATTGTTCGACAGCTACTTTATAACCACTAGCAGGCATCCAGCGAGGAAAGGAAAGTATTCCAGAAAACTCTTTCTTAAACTCAAATTCAACAGTAAAAGGATAATTATTTTGAAGTATTTCGACATGTTTTATTCGACTATCATTAATTAAGGAGCCGGTTGAAACAGCACCCACATCATTTATTTCCTTCTTTTTTATCTTCTTAATTACCTTTCCATTTTTGTCATAAATAACTCCTTTGATAGATTTTATTTTGGTAAAATCATCATAGTATTCTCTAAATTGAGC
>CAJQQY010000483.1 GCA_905480595.1 uncultured Saprospiraceae bacterium
AATTCCATCTACCTTTTTTATAAAAATTATTTAAAATCTACCACTCCAAAACGATCTTCCCAAAGTGCTTTCCAGTAGCCTGATATTGAAAAGCTTCAGCCAATTCATTGAACCCAAAACTTTTATCAATTACAGGTTGCAATCCATTGATGTTAATTGCATCGACCATTTTATTTTGCATTAGAACACTTCCAACTGCAAGCCCAGTCATTCGGATATGCTTGAAAAATAATTTGGGAAAGGTGATTTCTCCTTTACGTCCTCCACCTAAAATTCCGATGGAATAAATATGACCATTCATAGCTGTAGCTTCAATTGAATTTCTCATGGTACTTCCACCGCCGACATCCAAAACATGATCAACTCCACCACCAGTCATTTTAAAAATTGTTTTTCCCCATCGTTCATCTTCTTTATAATTAACAACAGCCTCAGCACCCATTTCTTTGAGCCGTTCTGCTTTTTCATTGGAAGAGGTTGTAGCATAAACTATTGCACCCGCCATTTTTGCCAATTGTAATGCGAAGATAGACATTCCTCCAGTTCCTTCGATGAGCACTTTATCACCGGCTTCAATATTTCCTTCTACCATCAATGCTCGCCATGCTGTCAAACCAGCGGTGGGTAAAGTTGCTGCTTCAGCATAAGAATATCCTTCAGGAATTTTAGTTACCGCTGTTGCTGGCAAAACTGATTGTTCAGCCATACAGCCATCAAGGGTTTCACCTAAAATGAACATTGTTTTTTTTAGGGTTGGTTTTCCTTCTAACCAATTTGGGAAAAACATCGACATCACTTTGTCACCTACTTCCCATTCATCGACTCCTTCGCCAACAGCAATGATTTCACCTGCACCATCTGACATTGGAACACGACCGTTAGGAACAGGAATACCTCCCACAGCAACTAAGTAGTCATGGAAATTTAAAGAAGTTGCATGCCATTTAACTACAACTTGTCCTGCTTGAGGAGTTGGATCTGGTTTTTCAATGATGACTACATTTTCAAAACCGCCAGGTTGTTTAATTCCTATTACTTTCATTTAATATATATTTTTATCACAAAAAAGATTTTCCATAATTTTTCATGTATTCAAATTCTTCAGCGATGGCTTTTTCAGATTGTTGAGCAATAAATTTTGTAATAGCTTTTCCAAAAAAAGGAACACTACATTTAATATCTGTAGTATTGTTTGCAACTGTTCCATCTATCGAACTAGTTAAGGTCATATGTCCAAAAATTGTTGCAGGAATTCCTTCAATTTCTATGGACATATTTCCAGAATAAGGCCCCCCTTTCTTTCCTTGCCAAATTTCTTTTTGAATCATTTTAGTCCAAGGAGAAGCAAATCTTTTTAAAGCTCCTGGTGGTTCTGCTTGAACCTCACGAGAAGATTCAATGATCACTCTATCGTCTTCATTTTGGATATTAACTTCGATCTTTCGACCTCCAAAAAACTCCAATTTTGAATTCACAAAATCCTCGTTAATATAGCAGTTATAAATGCTGTTTACATCTTGTGGGAAAATAAAAGAATGAATGAGCTGCATTTATTTTTTTCGTTAAAATTAAGAAATAATTTGAGACTGTAAGAAACTGTTTGGGATTTAAAATTGGATTAAATCGCTTCTTCAAAGATTTTTAATTGTTCTTTAAAGGAGTTGGATAGATCTTCATCTATTATCCCATTCTCCTCAGAGAATTTTTGGAAAAATGAGGGAAGCGAAAAATTAGAAATGGTATTTTCGTTCATTCTTTGGAATTTATTAACCGCAATATCAAGAACAGATTGACCTCCTCTTCCTCCAGGTGAAGTGGCTAATAAAAGCATTGGTTTATTTTCCCAAGTATTTCCTTCCATTCGAGAAATCCAATCCATGATATTTTTAAAAGCAGAAGAATAAGCTCCATTGTGTTCAGCAAATGAAATGATAATTCCATCAGAATTTTTCAAATGATTCTTAAATTCTTGAGCAAGAGCTGGGATACCTGTATCGTTTTCTTTGTCAATACCATAAATAGGCATTTCAAAATCATTTAAATCTAAGATGTTTATTTCCGCATCTTTCACTTGGTTAGCTGCAAAAGTGGCTAGTTTTTTATTGATTGAATTTTTGCTATTGCTTGCTCCGAAGGCTACAATTTTTTTACTCATTATGATTCGATTTTAATTTTAAGATTAATTTTTTTAATGTTTTAAGTTCTGTTTCATTTAGGTTTTCCATCAAAGGTTGATTGAAAGCATCTACTTTTTTATCTAATTTCTGCAGAAAAATTAATCCTTGTTTGGTGATAGTGATATCCATTTTTCTCCGATTGGTTGGACATTCTTTTCTTTCTACCAACCCTTTCGAAATTAATTTATCTACAATTCTGGTGACATTGCTACTGCGTTGGACCATTTTATCCAAGATTTGTTGAACCGTAACTGGTTTTCCATTAGCAGCTTTTAAGGTTCGAAGAACATTGTATTGAGGTTCGGTTGTACCCAATTCTTTTAGCTCCTGATTCACTCGATCAGTAATCCAATGTCCAGTACAAATTATTTGATAAATGGTTTGATAAAAAGTTTCTTTCATTTTATTGTTATTACGACTGTTGTATATACAAATATAGTTAGGAAAGGTTTATGGGTGTGATGTTTATTTTAAGGAACAATTTATTTTTAAAGGTGAAAGTGATTTGGCAACAAGTGATTGGTATCACAAATAGGGTTTAAATTTGTAGTACTTTTACTTGATTTTTTATTTTTAATAAATAAATAGCCTTTGACAAAAGTACAACTTGGTCTAAAAAACAACTGGCAACAATTTTTCCTACTCGTCATCATCAATGCCTTCGTTGGTGGAATGGTCGGATTGGAAAGAAGTATTTTGCCATCTATCGCAGAGGTTGAATTTGGGATGGCTGCCAAAACAGCGATCCTTTCCTTCATCATCGTATTTGGAATCACCAAAGCTGCTGCTAATTTTTTTATGGGGAAAATGGCCAATAAAATTGGTCGGAAACGTCTCCTCATTTTAGGTTGGGTGTTTGGGTTACCAGTCCCTTTTATTTTAATGTATGCTCCTAGTTGGAATTGGATTGTTTTTGCAAATGTATTGTTAGGAATCAATCAAGGATTGGCCTGGTCATCCACAGTAATCATGAAAATTGATTTGGTGGGACAAAAAGATCGTGGGCTAGCGATGGGAATCAATGAATTTGCTGGTTATCTTTCTGTTGGGATTGTAGCCTTTTTGACAAGTTGGATCGCTGATAATTATGGATTGCGACCATATCCATTTTACATTGGAATTGGTTTGGCGATTGCTGGATTTTTAGGAAGTGTATTCTTAATTCGAGATACTCATAGTCATCTGGCGAGTGAACAAAAAGAGAGCAAGCTAGAAATTTTGAAAAATTTATTTTGGCAAACTTCCATCTTGCATCCCAATCTTGGAAGTATTTCGCAAGCTGGATTAATCAATAATTTAAACGATGGAATGGTTTGGGGGCTACTGCCTTTATTTTTAATTACCAAGAATTTTGGTTTGGATGATATAGGAATTGTTGTTGGAGTTTATCCCGCAGTTTGGGGACTTGGGCAACTAGTGACTGGAAAGATGGGCGATCATTTTTGCAAAAAAGACTTATTATTTTGGGGAATGTTTTTGCAAGCAATAGCGCTGGTAGGGATTTTATTTTTCCAAAACTTCAACCTACTCATTCTTGCTTCAGCATTATTAGGTTGGGGAACTGCGATGGTTTATCCTAATTTCATAAGTGCGATTGCTGACTCTACACATCCTTCTCAACGAGCAGAAAGTATAGGTGTATTTAGAATGTGGAGAGATTTGGGATATGCCATAGGAGCATTGTTGACTGGAATTATTGCCGATTTTTTTGGAATGCAAGAAGCATTGATCGTGATTATCTTATTAACGGTTTTTTCTTCGATTGTGATTCAAATTCGAATGAGTTGTGGAATGGAAGGGGAGAGGAGATTGTTTAATTTTTTCTAAAAAGAAATCCACCTAACCCTCTTTATATAATAATTTTTTACAACATATGTCTGTTTGGATTTATGAATATATGTTCATATTTTGCAGAATGGAAAGTAAAAATATAATGAATGATGTGTTGGTGGAAAAATTAGAGCGAATTGCTTTTATTTTAAAAACAGTTGCTCATCCAATGAGATTAGCAATTGTCCATTTACTAGAGCAACATCCAAGGTTATCTGTATCAGAAATTTGTGAAATGTTAGGTTCAGAGCAATCTCTCACTTCACACAATCTTCAGAATATGCGGTTGAAAGGAATATTGTCAGCAAAACGAGAAGGAAGAAGTGTCATGTATTCCTTGAAAGAAAAAGACGTTTCGATGATTATTGAATGTTTGGAAAATTGCCAATGCAACATGTAAAAATATATTTTAGAAAAGCATCTTGCAACCAAGGTGCTTTTTTTATGTTTAGATACATGAAAGAAACAACATATTTCAATATAAAATAAAACCTCCTTTTTATGGATTTGAAAGTAGAAAAAGAACTTTATGATTCAATCGCCAAAGAAATTCATAGTGATTCTAGTCCAGTCGGAATAGACGCTAAGAAAACTCACATTTTGATTTTGGAAAAATTAATACAATTAGAAAAACGCCTCGACCGAATCGAAGCCAAAATTGACAACCAAAAATAATGGAAGATTTTAACAAAGAAATATTTGAACTCGTTCATCAAAATTTCCCAGGATTAGCTGAATTGGCTTTACAGAAAGAAATAGCTCAAGTGGGATCCCTCAAGCATTTTAAAGCAGGAGAAGTAATCATGAATTTTGGAAGCTACGTGAAATTGGTTCCGCTTTTAGTCAAAGGATCAATTAAAGTAGTTCGGGAAGATGACGAGGATGGAAGAGAGTTATTACTGTATTATTTATATGCTGGAGAAACATGTTCTATGTCATTTTCATGTTGTATGATGGATAAGCGAAGCGATATCCGAACGACTGCCGAAGATGATTCTACAGTCATAGCGATTCCCGTAAAATATGTAGATGAATGGATGTCAAGGTATCCAAGTTGGAAAAATTTTGTCATGCGATCCTATGACTCTCGAATGCAAGAAATGATCAAAACCATTGATACTATTGCATTTAAGAAGATGGATGAGCGGCTTTTAAAATACCTCAAAGAGAGATCTATCGCTAATAAATCTAGAATTATTCATTCCACTCATCAAGAAATTGCAGCTGATTTGAACGCTTCTAGAGAAGCTATTTCTAGGCTGCTCAAGCAATTGGAAAAGAAAGGAGTAGTTACTTTGGAAAGAAATAAAATCAATCTTTTGTGATAAATGTTACGGACTTTGATTTCTAAAAATCGGAACTTGCGGTCGAATTGAGTTTATTAAAGTAATAAAAACAAGAGGAGATGAATTTCAAGCAATACTTTCCCATTTTAGAATGGTTACCCCAGTATAATTCAGAATTTTTTAAAGGAGATTTAATCGCTGGTTTGACGGTTGGAGTGATGCTCATTCCCCAAGGAATGGCCTATGCGATGTTAGCAGGGATGCCTCCAATTTATGGTTTATATGCTTCAATTATTCCATTGATTTTATATGCGATTTTCGGAACGTCTCGACAATTAGCTGTTGGGCCGGTGGCGATGGTGGCACTTTTAATTGCTGCAGGAGTAGGAGAATTGGCAACTGACACTACTGAGTTTATTAGTTTAGCGATATTACTGGCATTGATGGTTGGAGTCATTCAATTATTGATGGGACTTTTCCGATTAGGATTTTTAGTCAATTTTTTATCACATCCAGTCATCGCAGGATTTACTTCGGCCGCAGCTTTGATTATAGGATTTAGTCAACTCAAACATTTATTGGGTATTGATATACCTCGAAGTAATCACATCCATGAAATTATAGGAAATGCATTTTCTAATGTAGATGCTATCAATTATCAAACTTTGACGATTGGTTTAGTTGCCATAGGTTTGATTCTTTTGGTGAAAAAAGTCAAGTTACCTATTCCTGGGCCATTGCTTGCGGTGGTATTTGGGATATTGGCAGTTTGGGGATTAGGATGGCATGAGGAAGGAGTGAAAATTGTTCGAGAAGTACCTAAAGGATTACCTGCTTTTGGTATTCCAAGTTTAAATATGGAAAATGTAAGAGCATTGTTGCCAATTGCCTTGACGATTTCATTTATTGGATTTATGGAAAGTATCGCTGTCGCAAAAGCGATTCAAGCTAAGCATAAAAATTACCAAGTCCTTCCAAACCAAGAATTGATTGCCTTAGGAATGGCGAATATTGGTGGTTCATTTTTTCAAGCATTTCCTACGACAGGTGGATTTTCAAGAACCGCCGTTAATGACCAAACTGGAGCAAAAACAGGAATGGCTTCTGTTTTTAGTGCGGTATTGATTGCTTTGACCTTATTATTTTTAACACCATTATTTTACTATTTACCAAAAGCAATTTTAGCTTCTGTAATTATGGTAGCTGTTTTTGGATTAATTGATTTTAAAGAAGCAAAACATTTGTGGCATACTGATAGAGGAGATTTTTTAATGATGTTAGCAACTTTTTTAGGAACGCTTTCATTAGGAATTGAAGAAGGAATCTTAATTGGGGTAGTACTTTCATTAGGATTAATAATTTTTAGAACAACTCAACCACATACAGCAGTTTTAGGAAAAATTCCAGGGAAACCTCACTATAAAAATGTGGATCGATTTGACCATTTAGAAGTTCGAGAAGATATTCTAATTTTTAGATTTGATGCTCGGCTATATTTTGCCAACGTCAGTTTTTTTAAAGAAAAAGTAGAAGCAGAAATTTTAAAAAAAGGAAAAGCATTAAAATTATTCCTTTTGGATGCAGATAGTATGAATGGAGTCGATAGTAGTGGTGTGCATGCGATTGAGGATATAATTGAATTTTGCCATGATCGAAATATTCAATTTCAGTTTGTTGGAGTGAAAGGACCTATCAGAGATATTTTCCACCGTGCTGGGATCGTAGAAGAAATCGGAGATGATAATGTCTTTTTCCGTATCCAACATGCCGTTGATTTTTATGATAAAAAAACTAATAAACGTTATCATGAATATGCTTTGCAGACTAATGAGGATGAATAACGAATGGTTAAGAATTATGGATTGATGATTATGAATTTTCCAAATCATCAATCCATAATTCTTAACCTTAATAAAAAAAAATGAAATTAAGAATAAAAGGTAACTCCATCCGTCTTCGACTCAATCAAAATGAAATACAAGAATTCCAAGAAAAAGGAATGGTAAAAGAAGTCGTTAAATTTGGAAACTCTTCCGAATCAGAAATGCAATACATCATTCAAAAAACTGATAAAAGTGAAGTTTATGCCACTTTTGATTCAAATGGAATGATGATCCGTGTTCCATATTTGATTGCTGAAAAATGGATTTCAACCAATCAAATTGGATTCGAAAATAGAATGATGATAAACGACAAGGAAGATTTATTTATCCTAGTCGAGAAAGATTTTAAATGTCTTCAACCAAGAGAGCATGAAGATGAAAGTGATATGTTTCCCCACCCCGCAGAAGGTACTTTGAAGTGCTAATCTCTTCTTTTTTTTTTAATCAAAATAAAATATGTTATTCCTGAAGGTGCAAAATATGAAACTTTATTCATATATTGGCTTGCGCAAATTAAAAGTGGAATAAGTAAAAAGTGGAGAAATTTTAAAAAAAATGTTTTAGTGTGATTCTCATCACGAAGTATGTTTGAAATCAGGTATATCTTTGTGGTGGAATTAAATTTAAAGAATTAATAAATAAATTTTTCAAAATGAAAGTAGAACAAATATATACTGGATGTCTTGCTCAAGGAGCATACTATATCGAAAGCAATGGCGAAGCAGCTATCATCGATCCACTTCGTGAAACAGGACCTTACATTGCAAAAGCAAAAGCTAATGGTGTTAAAATCAAATACATTTTTGAAACTCATTTCCATGCAGATTTTGTTTCAGGTCATTTAGATTTGGCCAAAAAAACTGGGGCAAAAATTATCTACGGACCCAATGCAGAAACTGAATACAAGAAACATTTAGCGAAAGATGGAGAAGTTTTCAAATTAGGAAAAGTATCCATTACCGTTTTACATACTCCAGGCCATACACCTGAAAGTACTACCTTCCTTTTAAAGGATGAAAAGAAAAAAGACTATGCAATTTTCACAGGTGATACTTTATTTATTGGTGATGTAGGGCGACCAGATTTGGCGCAGAAAAATGGAAAGTTGACTAAAGAAGAATTAGCTGGTTGGTTGTTTGATAGTTTAAGAAATAAAATCATGCCTTTGGCTGATAAAGTTTTAGTTTATCCAGCACACGGTGCAGGTTCAGCTTGTGGAAAGAATATGAGTTCAGAAACTTGGGATACTTTGGGTAACCAAAAGAAAACCAATTATGCACTTCGAGCAGATATGACTAAAAAAGAATTTATCAAAGAAGTGACAGATGGCTTAGCTCCTCCACCAGTATATTTTCAAAAGAATGCAGCACTTAATAAAAAAGGATACGAAAGTATTGACACCGTAATGAAGCGGGGTGCAAAATCACTTTCTCCTCGTGAATTTGAAGTGGTAGCAAATGAAACAGATGCAATAATTCTAGATGTAAGACCAAAAGAGGAATTTGTAAAAGGATTTATTCCTAACTCAATTTTCATTGGTTTGGATGGAAGTTTTGCTCCTTGGGTTGGTGCCTTGATTCCAGATTTGATGCAACCAATTATTATTGTTGCTCCTAGAGGAAAGAACAAAGAAACAGTTAAGCGTTTGGCAAGAGTTGGTTATGATAATGCTGTTGGATATTTGAAAGGTGGTTTCGAAGCATGGAAAAAAGAGAAGCGAGAAATTGATACTATCGAAACTATTGATGCAAAAACTTTTGAGAAAAAGTATTCTAAAAAAATTAATGTCCTCGATGTTCGGAAGCCAACAGAATACATTGGTGAACAAATTGAGAACGCTCAAAATTTCCCTTTAGATTTCATTAATGAAAACATGAGTGAGATTTCTAAAAAGAAAAAATACTACATGCATTGTCGAAGTGGATTTAGATCGACCATCGCAGCTTCTATTTTGAAGTCAAGAGGATTTGATAATTTGGTCAATGTGCAAGCAAAGTATGATGATATTTCAGCTTCCAAAATTCCAACTTCGGATTTTGTTTGTCCTTCGACATTAA
>CAJQQY010000484.1 GCA_905480595.1 uncultured Saprospiraceae bacterium
AAAAAAAACAAAAGATGAAATCTTCCACTTTGAAACCATACTTCTTTTTACTTTCTTTTTTTATATTTTTTTTTGGAAAAAGTGCATTCGCACAAATCCAATCAGATAGCATCTCAAAAATAAATTTACTCTTCGTCGGCGATGTCATGGGACATGATCCTCAAATCGAATCAGCCGAAATCGTAAAAAATGAATCCTACGATTACGAACCTTGTTTTCAATATGTAAAACCCATTATTGACAAAGCGGATTTAGCTATCGCTAATCTTGAAGTGACACTTCCAGGCAAACCTCCCTATCGAGGTTACCCTCAATTTCGATCTCCAAATGAATTGGCTTTAGGTCTTCGGCTAGCAGGTTTTGATATGTTAGTCACAGCTAATAATCACTCGAATGATGCAGGCAAAAAAGGAGTAATTAATACTATTTCTACTATCAAAGATTATGGTTTTTATCAGACAGGAACTTTTAAAAATGAAGAAGATCGAGGGTTATATTATCCATTGATTGTTTATAAAAATGATTTCAAAATTGCTTTCCTAAATTATACCTACGGAACAAATGGTATAAAAACTAGACCACCAGTCATCGTCAATTACATTGATGAAAAATTGATTGAGGAGGACATGAAATTAGCACATCAACTAAAGCCCGATGCAATCATCGTCATCACTCATTGGGGGGAAGAAAACAAATATGTTGAAAATGAAAAGCAGAGAAAGCTAGCAAAAAAAATATTCAATTGGGGAGCAGACTTGATAGTTGGAATGCATCCGCATGTAGTGCAACCCATTCGAGAAATGGAAGTGCTACAAAAGGATTCTACGATAAAAAAAACATTGGTAACCTACTCATTAGGGAATTTTATTTCAGGACAAACTACTCCAAATACTGAAGGCGGTTTTATGTTTGAAGTGACTCTGGAAAAAGATAAAAAAACTGAAAAAGTTACTTTAGGTGAACATCATTATATTCCGGTTTGGCGATATGTTTATCAGGATTCTAAGAAAAAAAGTACTTACTTTGCGCTTCCAGTTTCAGCTTTTGAGAATGGAAATGGGAAGCCTATCGGAATGGATGATGAAAATCAAAATGCTATAAATGCATTCGCCAAAAAGACTCGAAAACATTTAAAAGATTCCGATAGTTCTGAAAGAATAATCACCCTTGAAGAACTTGGTGATATTCCCAAATTAGAAGATAAAAAAAAGGTAACTCCAAAAACAAAGTCAACAAAAAAAGCAAAAGTTCAAAAGTAGAATTCAGTTTTTTTGTATTCAAAATTTATTATTCAAAATTCATAATTCAAAAATGATCGTTTCAACCATAGTCGCTACTGCAAAAAATAATGTCATCGGAAAAGACAATGACATTCCTTGGTACTTGCCTGCAGATTTAAAGTATTTTAAAAAAACGACTTTAAATCATCACATCATCATGGGGCGAAATTGTTACGAATCAATTGGGAAACCTTTGCCAAAAAGGACGAATATGATTTT
This sequence comes from uncultured Saprospiraceae bacterium, assembly GCA_905480595.1. Taxonomy (GTDB): domain Bacteria; phylum Bacteroidota; class Bacteroidia; order Chitinophagales; family Saprospiraceae; genus CAJQQY01. The sequence goes on from CAJQQY010000484.1 coordinate 1,500, forward strand.
GACACGTAACCCATTTTACATCGTTTCCAATTGTTATGTTTTACATTCATTGGAAGAAGCATTGCAAATCGCTGAAGAGAATGGAGAAGAAGAAGCATTCATAATCGGAGGTGCGCAAATCTATGAATTAGGGATGAAATATACGGATAAATTATATTTGACTGAAGTCGATTTGGAAGTGGAAGGTGATATTATTTTTCCAGAATTAAATATGGAGGAGTGGGAACTTATCAGCGAAGAAGCACACCAAGCCGATGAAAAAAATGAACACGATTATACCTTTAAAATTTTTGAAAGAAAGTAGCAGATCACTTTAACTACCCGCCAAAAAAGAGCGCAGCGATTTTTGTAACTAACACAATCTATATTAAACCTTTCCAAAATATTTTCGTCTAAGTATAAAATCAAATTTTATACTTATGAAAAAATCTAAACTCTCGTTCCTAATATTTTTATTCCCATTTATTTTAACTGCCCAAGACTATTATTTTCCACCTCTCCTGGGAAATGAATGGGAGACTATTTCTCCAACTGATGCAGGTTTGTGTACTGACGATTTAGATTCCCTATCTACTTTTTTAGTAGAAAAAAATACCAAAGCATTTATCATTTTAAAAGATGGTAAAATTGCCTTCGAAGAATATTATAATGGCTTCGGTCAAGATAGTGTTTGGTATTGGGCTTCGGCTGCGAAGACTTTGACAGGGTATTTAGTAGGAGTTGCACAGGAAGAAGGATTATTGAATTTGGATGATAAAACTTCGGATTATTTGGGAGAAGGTTGGACAATTGCACCTTCTGATAAAGAAGATTTAATTACCATTCGACATCAACTTTCTATGTCCACAGGATTAGATGATGGAGTGCCTGATCCAGATTGTCTTGATGCTTCTTGTCTGCAATATTTGGCTGATGCAGGTGATAGATGGAGTTATCATAATGCACCATATCGACTTTTGCAAAATGTGGTTGGAAATGCTAGTGGACAAACTTTTCAAAATTATACTTTTCAAAAAATAATGCTTAAAACTGGTCTAACTGGTGCATGGGTAGATTATGTTTTTTTTAGTAAACCTCGTAGCATGGCTCGGTTTGGTTCATTGATTTTAAACAAAGGGAATTGGAATGGGACGACCGTTTTGGCTGATCAAAATTATCAAACAGAGATGATTAATACTTCTCAAAATTTTAATCAATCGTATGGTTATTTGTGGTGGCTTAATGGAAAAGGCACTCATATGTTACCATCATCTCAATTTGTCTTTAATTCAGATATAATTCCAAATGCTCCAGATGAAATGTTTGCGGCGCTGGGAAAAAATGATCAAAAATTATACGTCATTCCAAGTCAAAATATAGTAGTTGTTCGGATGGGAGAATCGTCTGGAGTAAGTTTATTTGCACTTTCGACTTTTGATGATCAGTTGTGGGGAATTCTAAAGAATGTTATTTGTGATGAAACCAATGCTGTTGAAAATATTTCAAATGAGGCGATAAAAATTTTTCCAAACCCTGCCTCAACTGAGCTGTTTTTTGAGGAAAGAGGAGGTTATGAAATAGATCAGATTAAAATTTTCAACACATTGGGACAGCTAGTTAAAAGAGAAAAAATAAATTCCACTCAAATCGATATTTCAGAATTTTTAAAAGGAACTTATTTTATTCAGTTATTGGATGAAAAAGAAAATATACTTTCAGTAAAAAAGTTTTTCAAACTATAATTACCACATATTTGGTACTAAAACTCACAGAATATATTTCAGAAAACAATATGTTTCTTGAGTGATAATTGAGTAAAAACAATATCTGTGGCCAAAGACAATTGACAAATAACAATATATTTACATTTCAATAAAATTATGTAAGTTTAGTTGAAAACAAACAACTTACATACTATGAAAGAAGACCTTCTCCACTACGTCTGGAGGTTGCAGAGGTTTGATTCTACCGAACTTCAAACCACCGAAGGCCAACCCATTCGAATTCAAATGATTGGTGAACATAATCATCATTCTGGCCCAGACTTCACAAATGCACGTATAGAAATTGGGAAAACACTTTGGGCTGGAAATGTAGAAATGCACCTCAAAGCTTCCGACTGGAAGATGCATAAACATCAATCAGACCCTGCGTATGATAATGTGATTTTACATGTCGTACTCGATGAAGATGAAAAAATAAATCGCCAAAATGGTTCTCGAATTCCTTGTCTCGAGTTGAAAAAACGCATCTCCTCTAAATTATCAAAAATCTATCAAAAGTTTTTACACAATGAATACTGGATTTCTTGTCAGCATCATTTTTACGAAGTTGGACATATGACGAAAGTACTTTGGCTTGATCGACTTTTGGTGGAGAGGCTAGAATGTAAAACTATTGTTATAGAAAAACGACTTCAAGGAAATATCAATAATTGGGAATCTACTTTTTATCAAACTCTAGCGAAGAATTTTGGTGTGAAAGTAAATGCCGAACCATTTGAAAGACTTGCTAGAACCTTGCCTTTGAGTATTTTAGGAAAGCATAAAAATGATCTTTTTCAAATAGAAGCATTGCTCTTTGGACAGTCAGGTTTGCTTGATGACGATTTTGAAGATGAATACCCAAATCGACTCAAAAAAGAGTATCAATTTCTACAGAAAAAATATAAACTCACGCCGATGGAAAAAACGAATTGGCGATTTTTAAGAATGCGTCCTGCTAATTTTCCAACGATTCGAATTGCTCAATTTGCGCAATTGATTTTTCAATCTACTCATTTGTTTAGCAAAGTTTTGGTAGCTAAAAATGTTAGGGAGGTTCAAAATATGTTTGAATTGAAACTTTCGAATTATTGGCAAACTCATTATATTTTTGATAAAGCCTCTGTTAAACGAAATAAATCTTTGGGGAAAAATACGATTCATCTTTTTATTATAAATACGATAACGCCATTTCTTTTTTTGTATGGAAACCGGAAGGATGAAGAAGATTATAAAGATCGTGCTTTTCAATTGTTGGAAGAGGTTCCTGCTGAGAGAAATAGTATTATTTCAAAATGGGAGGAACTGGGGATGTTGCCAAAATCTGCTTATGAGACACAGGCGTTATTGCAATTGAAGAATGAATATTGCTCGAAGAAGCGGTGTTTGGAATGCTCGATTGGGTGTGGGATATTGAAGGGGTGATTTTTTTGCCGCAGACTTGGATTGACTTTTTTATGACTTTTCACAGACTTTAAAATATTGTTATTATGAACAATTACCTCCATTCAGATTTGACAAAAAAAATAATTCGGGCTGTGTATGATGTTTTTGATGAATTGGGATTTGGATTTTTAGAAAGCGTTTATGAAAAGGCTTTGGAAAAAATACTTGTGGACCGAGGGCATGAAGTAAGTAGACAATTTGCTATCCCTGTATTTTTTAGAGGTGAACAAATAGGCGATTTTAGAGCAGATTTAATAGTTGACAATTTGGTGATAGTTGAATTAAAAGCCATTGAAAAAATACATTCTATTCATGAAGCCCAATTAATCAATTATTTAAAAGCAACAGAAATGGAGGTTGGTCTTCTGATTAACTTTGGAGAAAAATTGCAATTCAAAAGAAAAATATTTTCAAATGATCGCAAACCTCATCTAAAAAATAAAAATCTGTGAAAAGTCATATGAAGGTCAGTCTAAGTCTGCGGCAAAAATCACAACCCTATTTCCTCCAATAACCCCTTCGCCTCTTCAATATTCTCAATTTTCCCCACATCCATCCACATATCATCCTCATGTGGATACCCCACAATTTTTTGATAAGCCGCTGCCGCCAAATACACATCAATAATCGAAAACCTTTTTTTACCCTCAGGCATCGCATCAAACAAATCAGGACTAATCACATGAATCCCGCTAAACGCCCGTAAATTCAATTTACCCTTTTTCTTCTTACACAAGATCATTTTCCCTGTTTTAATATTCATCCAGCCATATAACTCATTTTTTTTATTAAAAAGAAGGTAACGAGACGTCGCCCGATGCCGAGTCGAAAGTGTCGCAACAGCTTTAGACTTCACATGCTTCTCATACATTTTCTTCAAATCAATATTAGAAAGAATATCCACATTGTGAACAAAAAACGGTTTGCCATCCGCAAAGAAATCAGCCGCTTTTAACAACCCACCACCCGTTTCGAGTAATTCGTCCCGCTCATCTGAAATAACAATATTGATATCAAAATTATTTTTACTGTTCAAAAAATCAATAATCATTTGCGCATGATGATGCACATTAACAATGATATCGGTCACGCCTGCTTTTTTCAAACGGCGAATCACAATTTCCAATAAGGTTATTCCATTAATTTCAACCAATGCTTTCGGACGATCATCAGTCAAAGGTCGAAGTCGAGTGCCAAGGCCAGCTGCAAAGATTAATGCTTTCATATTGTTCAATTTTTAGGAGAAAGAAAGGAAAATGTAAAGTTGGTTTTTTTGTAAAAATAAAAAAGAAATTCAATTACTTTTGTTCTTTTCCAATTTGAGAGAAAAGTCTGCAACCTCTAGTCTAATTTACGGTTAGAACTATTACTATAATTTACAAAATTAATGTTTCGAAATAAACTCATAAAAATATTACTATCACCACTTTCGCTACTTTACGGGTTAGGCGTGAGTGTAATTGATTTTTTTTATAAAAAAGGTTTACTCAAAGGAATTTCTTTTGACCTTCCGATTATTTCTGTGGGAAACCTTTCCGTTGGAGGAGCAGGCAAGACGCCACACATTGAATACCTTATAAAGTTACTTCGCCCATATTTAAATGTGGCAACACTTAGTCGAGGTTACAAGCGAAAAACAAAAGGTTATTTAAAAGTAGAAGCTCAAAATAATGCCGAAACAGTAGGAGATGAACCGTTGCAATTCAAGCGGAAATTTCCAGATGTTCATGTCGCTGTTGCCGAAAATCGAACATTTGCCGTTCCAAAAATTTTATCTGAAAGTCCTAACACACAAGTCATATTATTAGATGACGCATTCCAGCATCGAGCAATCCAACCTGGAATGAATGTATTATTGACTGAATATAATTTCCCTTTTACTGATGACTACTTATTACCTTCTGGGAGATTAAGAGAATGGAGATCAGCTTATAAGCGAGCGGATATTTTGATTGTCTCAAAATGCCCCCCAACTATTTCTCAAGAGGAAAAAGAATATTTTATCAAAAAGATAAAGCCATTTCCTCATCAAAAAATATTCTTTTCACATTATAGATATTATGAACCATATTATATTTTAAATCATAAATATCGTGCTCGATTGGAGCCAGATGTTGATGTACTATTAATATGTGCGATTGCTAGGACGGATTATTTAGTGGATTATTTAGAGTCACAAGTGAATTCTGTGAAAACATTAGAATATGAAGATCATAGATATTTTAGTAAGTTTGACGTATCATTTTTGAAAACGACTTTTGATAAAATGGAGTCGAAGAAGAAAGTGATTTTGACGACTGAAAAAGATGCCATGCGATTGCAATTACATCATCCATTTTTGCAAGAAAATAAATTACCCATTTTTGCATTGCCAGTTCAAGTGGAATTTCACTTCGAGGAAGGGGAGAAGTTTGATGAGGAAGTCAAACAGTTTTTATTAAACTTTACTTCTTAAATAAGTTTATTTAAGATTTTTTAAAAATGTAAAATTTGAATCCATATAAATTATTGAGTTATGCCTTTATATGGTCGCTAGCTTTGGTGACGAGTCGAATTTTTTATTCTAAATTTGTGACAAGAAATAAAAATGCTCTGCGCATAAAACATCCAACTATTCTTGTTTCCAATCATCCAAATACATTATATGATCCTTTCATGGCTGCAATTCCAGTCAATCGGTTTGTTCATTTTTTAGCAAATGCAGGGTTGTTTGATATTCCAGTTTTAGGGCCATTTTTAGGAAGTACTTATGGTATTAAAGTAGAGCGTCGACAAGATGTAGGAAAGGACGGAGTAAAATTGGACAACGATAAAGCCTTTCGATTTGCAGAAGATTTTTTAACCAAAGGAGGTTGTTTATATATAGCAGCAGAAGGGGGAAGTGACATTCCTCGAAGGATTCGACGATTCAAAACAGGCTCAGCTCGAATTGCTTTGAGCACAGAAGATAAACATGATTTTAAATTAGGTTTGGAGATTTTAATAGTAGGATTAAATTATCAAGATCAAAGAAATTTTCGAACACCTATTTTTAGAAATGTTGGAGAACCGATCAAAGTAGCTGATTTTGAAGAGATTTATCGAAAAGATAAAATTCAAGCCGTGACAGAATTGACCGAAGCAATGTTCAAAAAAGCACAAGATTTAACAATACATACACGTGATGATGAGGAAGATGCTTTAATGAGGAAATTAGAAGAAATTGCTCAAACTGAAAATTCTCTTTCTCTTGATTTAGTATTTGATAGGACAAAAAAGATGATTAATAACTGGCAAAAAATGCAGGAGGTGAAATCTGTTGAAGCCACAAAATTTAAATCAAACGTAGAAGAATACTTTTCTTTTTTACAAAAGAATAAAATCCGTGATAGTATTGTTATAAAAACACAAAAGTCGAATGCAAAAATGAATTGGGTACTCCGGACGATTTTTATGATGCTAGTTTTTTTTGTTTTTGTGTATGGTTGGGTAAATAATTTTTTAGCTAATTATACTCCTGCCTTGATTAATGAAAAATTAAAATTACACCCAGCTTATACTTCTACTGTCAAAATTTTATCAGGAATTTTCACTTATATAATTTTTTATGGATTACAAATTTGGGTCTTTAAAAAGTTTTTTACAGAAAGTTGGATGACTTGGGCATATCTTGCTAGTTTGGTGGTAACGGGACTTTTTGCATGGTGGTATAAAGATTTTGCGAAAGATACTCTAGGTGGTTGGCGATTATTTCGTCTTTTAAAAAATGAAAAATGGGAAGCTTTGGAATTGCGTAAAAGTATTGTTACAAGAATTAATTTTTTAATTGAATAAAAAAACTAAATGTAGAAGTGCTAATACTGCAAGTCTTTCAAAATAAAAATGACATTCAATGCATTTTAATTTATCCCAAATTTCCGACTTATCTCCTTTTACGATTTTTATTCTTGCCTTATTTATTTTCTCCTTTGTAGTTCAGTTAATCTATTGGTGCTTCCTTTTTTCAAAGTTAGCTTTCTTCAAATCCTCGCCTAAACTTGCTCAGCATAGGGATAGAAATGAAAAACCAGTTTCTATTATCATCTGCGCGCGCAATGAAGCCAAAAATTTGGAAAAAAACCTTCCCCGTATTCTAACTCAAAACTACCGTTCCTTCGAAGTAGTAGTAGTCAATGATAATTCGGATGACACAACATATGATGTTTTAATAAAATATAAAAAAATATATTCTAACTTGCAGGTAATTAATCTCGATGCCAAACCACTTGGTATGGTCGGAAAAAAGTTTCCACTAAAAATCGGGATTGAATCATCAAAGTACACAACACTTTTACTAACGGATGCAGATTGTCGTCCAAGCACTTCAGAGTGGTTGTTTTACATGCAAAGTAGGATTTCTGATACTACAAAAATAGTATTGGGTTACGGCCCATATACTTTTTATCCTTCTTTATTGAATCGTTTTATTCGCTTCGAAACAGTTTATACAGCGATTCAATATTTTTCATTTGCGCTCGCAAAGCTCCCATACATGGGCGTTGGACGCAATCTTGCATATCGTAAAGAGTTGTTTACAAAATCGAATGGATTCGAAGAACATAAGCATATTGCTTCAGGAGATGATGACTTATTTATCAATAAAGTCGCAACTGGAGAAAATGTAAGTATAATGTTAGAAAAAGAATCATTTGTTTATTCCGAACCGAAAACTACTTGGCGAGATTACTACCGTCAAAAAGCAAGGCACCTATCCACGGCTACAAGTTATCAATTAAAACATCAAATTTTGTTGGGAACCTTATCGGCGAGTCACTTCTTATTCTATGTGACAGGAATTATATTATACGTATTAGATTTTTATTTAATGTTTGGTACACTTTTTGGTATACGTTATATAATGCTTGTATTTTATTACGGCAAAATTCTCAAAAGGTTTCAAGAAAAAAGACTACTTCTATGGATTCCAATATTGGACTTCATGTACATTTTGTACTACATCACATTCACACCTATTTTATTTTTTAGAAAAACAATACAATGGAAGTAAAAACACTCACTACAACAAATTTATCCCCTAAAGCTCAAGCCGATTACGAATTAGTTTTGAGAGCAATTGATGGAGAAGAAAAAGCCTACACAATATTGATGACTCGTTACCGAAATTCTATTTTTCACATGATGTTAAAAATGATTAATAATCGTGATGACGCGGACGATTTAACATTGGAAGCATTCGGTAAGGCTTTTAGAAAACTACCAAGTTATGCACCTCGATATGCATTCAGTACTTGGTTATTTAAGATTGCAATTAACAATTGTATTGATCATATCAGAAAGAAAAGGTTACACTTATTATCAATTGATGATCCAATTGAAAAAGGTGGAGCAGCTGACTTTTCATCTAACCTAAAATCAAACTCACTAGATCCTGAAGAAATTTACATACGAACTCAAAAGGTTTCGTTGATGCGAAAAGTGATGGGGAAATTAACTCCAAAATATCGTTTAATGATTGAGTTGCGATATTTTGAAGAATTGAGTTACGAAGAGATTGCAAGAGAATTGGAAATCCCATTAGGTACAGTTAAAGCTCAATTGTTTAGAGCGAAAGAAATTTTGTACACCTTGTTGAAAAAACCGGGAGCACAAGCATTCTTAGATATGTCGGGTCGTGCACGAGCTAGAAAGCGTGGGTAGTACTTTGACATTTTGATAAAAAAAGAATCCCGAATCTTCTTCTTGAAGGTTCGGGATTTTTGATTTAATCTAAAAACTGTTGTATTACTTCGCAACTGTTAAACTGTTTTTCCAAAAAAAACAGAGCGTAATTGGGATAAACAATCTAACAGTAGTTTTTTTACTTCGTTGCTGTTCCTGTTGGATTTGTTGCAGCAGCATTATTATTCATAGTATAAGGAGTGTGATCAGCCGCAGCTGCATCGACTAGAGCAACCAATGGTTTTAACAAAAATGGAGCAGCACTATTATCTGGACTTGGCTCAATTGAAATGACTACAGTCGTTCCTGCTAAGTCAGTAGGGAAAGATAATCCAGCTGGAGCATTTTCAAGAAAGTCCTCTCCTGGATAAGCTGGCCCTCCCATCGCACCACTAAATAATGCAGAATCATCCTCACCTGTAGCACTTGTAAAAGTTCCTGTAGAAACTGGAGTTCCATCAATTACAGCCCAACCTTCATATTTCCAACCATCAGGAAGTGTTGGCAAATCTAAACCAGGTCCTGGTCCAGCAGTTGGATCTAAAAACCAAACACCACTTTTTTCATTATTATTCATTCCATCAGTTGGAGTGGCAAGGATATAAGTTCCCGTTGCAGCAGTAAAATCATTTCCTAAAGCGGCGCCGTGGTCAACAGTTAAAGTAGCATTCGTTCCACTAAAATCTCCTGCTAAAATATGAACATCACTAGGAGCAGGATCATTATCTGGAGCAGGCTCAATGGTTAAAATAAAAGCAGTAGATTTTTCTAATTGAGTAGCGTCGATATCGAAAGAAGAGTTGCTAAGTGCACCATTTGCATCTACACTAAATACTCCTGTTGAAACAGGTGAGCCATCCACCATGATCCAACCTTCGTAGGCATAATCACTTCCAAGATCAGCTAGTCCAGTTAAGTTTAAATTTAATTTTTCAGTCGTCGCAGTTTGCGGATCATCGTCATCTTTACAAGCAGTAAAGGCAATTGCTAAAATAGCTACAAATAAAAGATTTTTAAAAGTCATGATTTAAATTTTTAATTTGAAATAGGTTTTAAAAAAAACTAGTTCGATTATTAATTAATTACAAAAGCAAAATTAGAAACCAGAGCCCAATCAAAAATCACAAAAGAATAACAAGAGTATGGCTAAAAAGTAATCGGGTGATTTTTGATTTTTAAAAAATCATTAAAAGCTTGATAATCAACTTTTTAAGGATGAAAACAGAAAAAAGTAATTTTCAGAATTACTTCTGAATTGACAATTGAGAGACAAGTTGTGAATGGTTCTTTTCGAAAAAATAAAAAAGAAGGAAGATGTGACTAAATTGCTGTGAGGGTAACTCAAACCTTTCGTGATAGTTCTGTGATATTTAAACAGTAAATTTGTAAAAGTAGAAAACAAAGTGTTTTCCTCTTTTTTCAAAATCCAAAATATCAAGATCTCATGAGCGTAGAAATATTTATAGATAAACAACATGACTCAACCAAAACCAGAATATTAAATATGAAAAAAGTATTAGTTGTAGAAGACGACAGAGACATTGTGGACTTGTTGGAGATTCATTTGAAAGATATGAATTGCGAATTGGATAAAGCCTACGAGGGAAATGTAGGTTTGGAAAAAGCAATGAGTGGCGAATTTGACTTAATCATTTTAGATGTGATGTTGCCGGGGAAAGATGGATTAGAAATCTGTCGTCAATTGCGAAGTAATAATATTGTTACGCCTATTTTGATGTTGACTGCAAAGGCAGAAGAGATTGATAAAATTTTGGGATTAGAATTCGGAGCGGATGATTATATGACTAAACCATTTAGTGTTCGTGAATTTGTAGCAAGAGTGAAAGCAATTTTTCGCAGAACTGAAATGTCAAATAATACTAAAAGTGAGGCAGATGAAAATTCATTGATTATGAATTTTGGTGATTTGGTTATTGATATGGACAAACGAAAAGTATCTGTCCAAAATCAGCGAATGGATTTGTCGCCAAAGGAATTTGACCTACTCAGCTTACTAGCATCGAAACCAGGGAAAAGTTATTCTCGAACTCAAATTTTGAATTTAGTTTGGGGCTACGATTTTGAAGGATATGAACATACGGTGAATTCTCACATCAATCGATTGCGAGGTAAAATTGAGCCGGACATCCAAAAACCAACATATATTTTGACGTCGTGGGGAATTGGGTATCGGTTTAATGAAGATGTTTAAAACCCCTGTCTGCTTAAGGGGAACGACTTGAATTAACTTAATTTTTGAATTTAGATTATGGAAATATGAAAAAAGCAAATAACTCACTTTATTGGAAAATTTCCGCAACATTACTTTTGCTTTTAGTAGTGTTAGGAATTGGGTATGTTTCCATTTCGGGATATATCGCCAATCGATATTATCAAGAGTCCGTGCAACGAGTACATGCAAATTTAGCTGAGAGTGCGACGAAGGAAGTCAAACCTTTTATCGAAGGAAAAATTAATAAACCTGCTATTATGGATTACATGCACTCGGCGATGGTGATGAATCCAATTGCTGAATTATATTTGTTGGATCCTGCAGGAAATATTCTGACTCATGCAGCTCCTAGCAAAGCAACAGTTAAATTAGAAAAGGTAGATTTAAAGCCCATCAAAACTTTTATCGATGCTAAGGAAAAACCATTTATCATAGGAGACGATCCGAGACATCCAGGGACTTGTAAGATTTTCTCTGCAGCTCCAATTATGGAAGAAGAAGAGCTAAAAGGTTACGTCTATATTATTTTACAAAGTGATAAAGAGGCTGAACTTACCTCTGGGATTTTAGGAAGTTATATGTTGAAATTAGGAACCAATTTATTCTTCTTGACTTTGATCGGCGCACTTGTAATTGGATTGTTAGCAATTTGGTTTTTGACAAAAAGATTAAGAAATATAACTCGACAAGTTCAGCGCTTTAAAGAAGGAGATTATGAAGCTAGAATTTGCAAAGAAGACCGAAGAGATTTTCCAGTTTTAGCAGATACCTATAATAGCATGGCAGATACGATTGTCGCGAATATTGATGAACTCAAATCTGTAGAAATTTTACGAAGAGAATTGATTGCCAATGTTTCACATGATTTACGAACTCCTTTGGCGATTGTGCAAGGTTATGTAGAAACACTTTTAATTAAAGAAGATAATATTTCGAAAGAAGATCGGAAGAAATATTTGGAGACATCAATGAGTAGTTTAGGTCGGTTACAAAATTTAATTGCTCAGCTTTTTGAATATTCAAAATTGGAAGCAAAACAAATCGAACCAAATAAAGAACCTTTTTTTATTTCTGAATTAGCGCAAGATGTTGCTGCTAAATATCAGATTCTTGCACAGGAAAAAGGAATCAAAATTCATTTAGAAGAAAAAGAAAACTTGCCTTTGGTTTTTGCAGATGTAGGTTTGGTGGAACGAGTAATTCAAAACTTGATGGACAATGCCTTAAATCATACTCCAAAAGGAGGTGAGGTTACGATTGACTTAGGTTTGATCAATAATAATGTAGAAATCAAAATCAAAGATACAGGCATCGGGATTCCGGAGGAAGAACAATCCTTTATTTTTGAACGATATCGGCAAGCGAGTCGAACGGGGGAAAAAGCAAAAGGTGCTGGATTAGGATTAGCGATTGTGCAAAAGATTTTAGAATTGCATGATACTACGATTGAAGTGAAAAGTAAAATAAATGAGGGAACAGCTTTTATGTTTCAATTGCCTTCATATTCGCAAGCGTAAATAAGTACCTACATGCGTAGCGATCTGCTGTAGCAGATTGCTACGTAGCACTCACCATGTGCTAATTTTAAAATTTCAATTTCACATTAACTAAAAACTCTCCTTAAAAATCCGTTTTTTTGCAAAAATAATAATTCAAAAAAATGGAAGAATTTTTAGACTACTTTCCCGACCTCACCGAGCAACAAATCTCCCAACTTTCTCAATTAGGCGAACTCTACGCAGATTGGAATTCAAAGATTAATGTCATTTCTCGAAAAGACATTGAAAATATTTATGAAAAACATGTGCTTCATTCTTTGGCAATCGCTAAAGTGATGAGATTCGAACCTGGCGCAGATATTTTGGATTTAGGAACAGGTGGTGGATTTCCAGGTATTCCCTTGGCGATACTTTTTCCCGAAACTAATTTTACCCTTGTCGATGGAATTCGAAAAAAGATAACTGTCGTCCAAGGTGTAGCGGATGCACTCGGTTTAAAAAATGTGGTTGCCAAACAAGCTCGTGCAGAAGAAATGAAAGGTCAAAAATTTGACTTCATCGTCACTCGTGCGGTAGCATCTTTAGATAAATTAATGGCGTGGACTCAGCGACTCTACAAAAACGATCATCATCATTTTATGCCTAACGGATTGATCGCACTCAAAGGAGGAGATTTGAAAAAAGAAATTAAGACTTTAGGCAAAGGGCATTATGTGGAGAAATATTCTGTTTGGGATTTTTTCGAAGGAGAGTTTTTTGAGGAGAAATTTGTCATTTATGTGCAAGGGTAAGTTTATATTTAAAAAAAGGAATGAGTCGCAAAAATTCAAATAAAGAAAAACTTAAAGAGTGGAAGAAAGTACAAAAAAATACTTTTGAGAAATCTCTACCTTTTCCAAGAAGAATATTTGAAAAACTGATGGATTATCTAGACGTAAAGTTGGGTAGCAACTCTTGTAGAAATGATTATCAATTAGCAAAGCAATATTTATCAAAATGTGGAATTCAGATTGAAGATCATATTGATTTTTTTATGAATCATGGAGGCAATTGTGATTGTGAGATTTTAGCAAATATGGATGAACTTTTTGAGCCACAAGAATCTATAGAACCAATTGAAATTACAAAGTCCAACCAACCTAAATCTAAATCCGAAACATTAAAAAGTATTAATCTCGCTGAATTTAAAATGGCCAAAATTCCGAAGCCATGGAAGTTGATAAAAAAAGGCAATAGATATGAATTTAGGTTAGGTAAATCTGCTGACATCGTTATCAAAAAGATGAAAAGGGTAAGTGATGAGAAATGGAACGATACATCTTTTTGGATTGGTAGATGGAATCAACTTCAGAGAAATGAATTGGAAGGAGCAAAGGATGTCGGTTACAAAGAAATTTTGGATTATGAATTAGTAATAGCTAAATCAAAAAGATGGGCTCCAACATATGTTTGGATTCGTTCCAAGAAACCAAAGAAATGGATGTTAGAATTTCATACATCTTCGCAAAGGTTAAGATCAGATTTAGAAAGTATCAAGGTTATGCTAAATGAAATAGAAGATTAGTCCCACCTTTCCAGAAAAATGAAAACTTAAAAATAATTTTTTAACTTTAATCCGCTTTCCCTAAATACACAATCAAAACCAATTTTCAGAATGAACAAAATTAAACTATTGTCCTTGATGCTAGTGATGACTTTTTTAGGTCAAAACATCCTAGCACAAGTTACCTTTCAACGCAATGGCGTCTACGATGAGCGCGAAGGATTTTATGCCTTTACCAACGCTACCATTTTTAAATCATATAATGAAAAAGTCGAAAATGCAACAATGATCATCAAAGATGGTCGAGTGCAAACAATTGGACAAAAAATTCCAATTCCAGCAGGTGCAGTTGTTGTCGACCTTAAAGGAAAATTTATTTATCCTTCATTTATTGATTTGTATTCGAGTTATGGAGTTCCAGAAGCCAAAGCAGCTGAGCGAAGTGCCCGTCGAATGCAACAATTTAATTCTAACAAAGAAGGAGCTTACGGTTGGAATCAAGCCTTGAAACCCGAATTTCGAGCGCATGAAAATTTCAGCATAGATAAAAAAGCTGCCAAAGGATATCGAGATGCAGGTTTTGGAACTGTGATGACGCACCAAGAAGATGGAATCAGTCGAGGAACTGCGACGCTAGTGGTTCTTGGAGAAGAAGCGGAACATCAGATGATTTTAAAAGAAGAAACAGCGCACATGCTTTCTTTCAAAAAAGGAACTTCTACTCAAAGTTACCCCGGTTCTTTGATGGGCGGAATTGCATTGTTGCGACAAACGTACATGGATGCCAACTGGTACAAAAATGGAGGTAAAAATAAAGAACTCAACCTTTCTCTAGAAGCATGGAATGAAATTAATTCGTTGCCAACAGTTTTTGATGTACGTGAAAAATTAGAAGCATTGCGTGCTGCGAAATTGGGAAAAGAGTTTGGAAAAAAATATATCATCAATGGAACTGGAGATGAATATCAACGATTAAATGAATTAAAGGCGACTGGCTGTTCTATGATTTTGCCGGTAAAATTTCCAGATGCATATGATGTAGAGGATCCTTACGATGCGATGTTAGTTTCTCTTGGACAAATGAAACATTGGGAATTAGCACCAACGAACCCAAGTCGTATTTCAAAAGCAGGAATCGAATTCACCTTAACTACAAATGGTTTAGCTAAAAAATCTGACTTTTTAAAAAGCGTAAAAAAAGCAATCAAACACGGTTTGTCTGAAGAAGATGCGCTAAAAGCATTGACTCACACACCTGCCAAAATGATGGGCATGTCGAATCAAATTGGAAGTTTGAAGTCAGGAAGTTTGGCTAACTTCATAGTTACCTCAGAAAATGTTTTTGGAGAAAAAGCAAAAATTCATCACAACTGGGTGAAAGGAAAACCTTTTGTTTTGAAAAAATTAGACGAAGCTGACTTGGAAGGAAATTATAGTTTAAAAGTAGGAAATCAGACTTTCAAATTGATGGTGGATGGAGATAACAAAATGAAAGTAGAAGAAAATGATTCTACTAAAATTAATGTCAAATCTAGTATCTCCAATGATCTAATCACACTTACGTTTTCCCCAACAAAAAAAGAAACCAACCTATTCAGATTGTCTGGAACGATTGGCGAAAAGGAATGGTCAGGTAATGGAACTTTGATCGACGGAACTTGGACTTCTTGGTCTGCAAAATATGAAGGTGCTCCTGAGAAAAAAGACGGAGACAAAAAAGCTGGGAAAAAGAAAGGCAAGGGAAAAGGGAAAGGCAAAAAAGACAAGATGGCATCTGATGATAAATTGGGTGATGTGATTTATCCATTCATGGCTCATGGTTACAAAGAGCGGCCAACTGATGATGATTATTTAATTAAAAATGCGACCGTTTGGACGAATGAAAAGGATGGTATTTTAGAAAATACAGATGTTTTAGTTCGAAATGGAAAAGTAGTTGAGATTGGTAAAAATATCAATAAAGATATCGGTACTCGAATTGATGGAACTGGCATGCACTTGACTTGTGGAGTGATCGATGAGCATTCTCACATTGCGATTTCGAGAGGAGTGAATGAATGTACTGAAGTGAGTACGGCAGAAGTAAGTATTGCTGATGTGGTGGACTCTGAAGACATTGATATTTATCGACAACTAGCGGGAGGTGTGACGACTTCACAACTGCTGCATGGTTCGTGTAATCCAATTGGAGGACAGTCTGCGATCATCAAGTTGCGTTGGGGATTTGCTCCAGAAGAAATGAAATTTGAAGACGCGCCTGGTTTTATAAAATTCGCCTTAGGGGAGAATGTGAAAAAATCTCGCTCAAGTTCTAACAATAGATTCCCGGATACTAGAATGGGAGTGGAGCAAGTTTATCGAGATTATTTTACTCGTGCTAAAGAATATAAAATTGCTAGCCAAAGAAAGGAAGCAGGCTTCCGAAGAGATTTGGATATGGAAACGGTGGTTGAAATTTTAGATGGAAAAAGACATATCTCTTGTCACTCTTACGTGCAATCTGAAATCAATATGTTGATGCATGTAGCAGATGAAATGGATTTTAAGGTGAACACCTTTACCCACATTTTGGAAGGTTATAAAGTAGCAGATAAGATGGCAAAGCATGGTGCAGGTGGTTCAACCTTCTCAGATTGGTGGGCTTACAAATATGAAGTTGTTGATGCGATACCTTATAATGCAGCAATCATGCATGAGCAAGGAGTGACGACTGCCATCAATTCTGATGATGCAGAAATGGCTCGACGATTAAATCAAGAAGCTGCCAAAGCAGTAATGTACGGAGGTGTATCGGAAGAAGATGCTTGGAAGTTTGTCACTTTGAATCCAGCGAAATTATTACATATCGACCATAAAGTAGGAAGTATCAAAGAAGGAAAAGATGCGGATTTAGTTTTATGGAATGCTAATCCACTTTCAGTTTATGCAAGAGCAGAAATGACTTTTGTTGATGGGTTAAAACTTTTTGATAGAAAACAAGATGTAGAAATTCGAAAAGAAATCGCAGCAGAAAGAAATCGATTAATTCAAAAAATGTTAGCTGCTAAAAAAGGTGGTGGAAAGACTCGTCCTGCAAGAGGAAAGAAATCTCGACACTATCATTGTGATGATTCGGAAGATGAAATGATTGATTAAAATTAATTTTGAATAATCACGATTAGAACTAATTTTTTTAGAAAAACCTTTTTAGGTGTAAACTTTTGAATGACTTAAAACAAAAAATTGCGACTAAAAATCAAACATGTCAAAATGAAAATATTTAATATAATTTTATTCATGTGCTTCGCTTGGAGCTTGACTGCTCAACCAGCACCTGCTCCACCACAAAAAGGAAAAATTGCCATCCTTGGAGCAACAGCACATTTAGGAAATGGAAAAGTGATTGCTAATAGTTTAATCACTTTTGAAAATGGAAAATTACTAGCAGTCGAAGATGCAACAGGAATTCGATTAGATCGGAATTCTTTTGCAAAAGTAATTGAAGCCAATGGTAAGCATGCTTATCCAGGATTTATTGCAGCAAATACTGCGCTCGGATTAAATGAAGTTTCAGCAGTCAGAGCAACTCGAGATGATCGAGAAATTGGAAATCTGAATCCACATATTCGAGCAATTATTGCTTACAATACTGACTCGAAAGTAATCCCAACAATTCGTTCCAATGGAATGTTGATGGCTCAGGTCGTTCCTACTGGAGGTCGAGTTGACGGTCAATCAAGTGTCGTTCAATTGGATGCATGGAACTGGGAAGACGCAGCCTACAAAATGGACGATGGAATTTATTTGTCTTATCCTTCGATGGTAAGCTGGAGTTGGAGAACTCGATCTGTGAGTAAAAACAAAAACTATGGAAAGCAATTGCAAGAAGTGGAAGATTATTTTGCAGAAGCTCATGCTTATTCAAAGAATAAAAAATTGTCTTCTAAAAATTTGAAATTCGAAGCAATGCGAGGATTGTTTGATGGAAGCAAAAATTTATACGTAAAAACCAATGCTGCCAAATCAATTATGGAAGCGGTTTTATTATTTAAAAAATTCAATATCACACCAGTTATCGTTGGTGGAGGTGAATCTTGGATGGTGGCTGATTTTTTGAAAAAACACAATGTGTCAGTCATGTTATCAAAAGTACATGACTTGCCAGATCATGAAGACTCAGACATTGATCAACCATTTAAAACACCTCGAATGTTACAAGATGCAGGAGTACTTTGGTGCTTTCAAATGAATGAAGTAGCACAGTCTCGAAATCTTCCTTTTCAAGCTGGTCATGCAGTTGGATTTGGATTAGGTAAAGAAGATGCAGTTTCAGGCTTAACCTTGAATACAGCTAAAATTTTGGGTATTGACAAAACTGCTGGTTCGCTTGAAGTTGGAAAAGATGCAACTCTTTTTATTAGTTCAGGAGATGCGTTGGATATGAGAACGAATCATGTGGAAACTGCGTTTATCCAAGGAAGAGAAGTTAGTCTGAACACAAAGCAAAAAGATTTGTACGAGAAGTTTAAGACAAAATACCAGAATCAAAAATAGTTTTAAAGAATAAACTGTTACAGTTAAAAGAGGCATTTTGGATTAAGTTCTGAAATGCCTCTTTTTTATAAAAAACGATACGTCATACTTCCACAGATTGTCATCTTAAAGGTAAAAACAATTCAAAATGCAATTACAATTAATCCAATCGAAAGCATTTATCTATGCCTTAGTTTTGGTGTTGCTTAATGATTTTATTTTAAAATATAGTTTTCCATGTTGGTTGACAGGGAAGTTGTCTGACTTTGCAGGTCTATTTGTTTTTGCAGTTTT
>CAJQQY010000485.1 GCA_905480595.1 uncultured Saprospiraceae bacterium
ATTGAAATAATGAAAGCATTTTTAATAAGAATTTGTCTTAGAATAAAAAAGAAAGATTTTGAATAAAATAGCAATCAAGTACGGAGTTTATACAGGATTTGTAGTGATACTTTATATGTTCGCATTTTACTTTTTTGACAAAGCGTTGATGCGAAGCCCAAAGGTAATTTGGTCTACAATGATTCTGTATTTAGCAGGAATGTTTTGGGCTACGCTAAAAGTTCATCGAGAAGAAGGAAGTTCCTATAACTCAATTGGGAGCATTTTGGATAGTACGGAAAGTGAAGAAAAGGAATCCTCTTTGCGAAGTTTAGTTTCGACACCATTCATTGTTTTTTTAATTACAAATGCCTACTTCTGGTTTTTCTTTCTTTGGATTATGAATGTATATGATGCTGAATTATTGCAAATTCATCAAGAGATGACTCATCAAGAAATGCTGGATTTTCACAAAGGAACAGATAAGATTTCGGAGGTAAGAAAAAATGTTCTAGATGATTACACTCCAACTTTTGCAGCTTCGATTACTAAATATATGATGGGAGCGATTGGTGGTTTTATTTTGTCTTTTTTGATGGCTTTGATAGTGAGAAGAACTTAACCTCGTGGAGGCGAGGGTGAAACAAGAGTTCATTTCTTATCGTTATATTACCAAGATTTTAAAGTGAAAAAACAAAAACAGAATGGACATTTCAGTTGTAGTACCATTGTTTAATGAAGACGAATCCTTGACTGAACTCGAGGCATGGATTCGAAAAGTCATGCAAGAAAATAATTTCAGTTATGAAATTATGATGGTGGATGATGGCAGTACTGACAATTCTTGGAAAGTTGTCCAAGGCCTTTCCGAAATCAATCCAAATGTCAAAGGCATAAAATTCCGAAGGAATTATGGGAAATCTGCTGCATTGCATACTGGCTTCCAAGCGGTGCAAGGTGATGTCGTAATTACGATGGATGCAGATTTGCAAGATAGTCCAGACGAAATTCCAGAGCTATTCCGAATGATTAAGGAAGAGAAATTTGATTTAGTTTCTGGTTGGAAAAAAGAACGTCACGATCCACTTTCCAAAACTATTCCTACCAAAATATATAATGGAGTAACTCGAATGATGACTGGTGTAAAATTACACGATATGAATTGCGGACTGAAAGCCTACCGAAAAGAAGTTGTGAAAACAGTTGAAGTTTATGGTGAAATGCATCGCTATATTCCTGTGATGGCAAAATGGGCTGGCTTTAAAAATATTGGAGAAAAAGTAGTTAAACACCAAGCTCGAAAATTTGGAGTAACCAAATTTGGTGGGTTGGAAAGATTCATTCGTGGACCTTTGGATTTGTTGTCGATTGTGTTTGTGGGGAAATTTGGAAAACGTCCAATGCACTTTTTTGGGAGTATGGGGACAATCATGTTTACACTTGGTTTTGGATTGTTTTTTTATTTAGGAGCAAGGAAAGTGTGGAATTTAATTAATGAAATTCCTGCAAAAAATATAGCAGATATCTCATGGTTTTATATTGGTTTGACTGCGATGATTTTAGGAACACTTTTGTTTTGTACAGGATTTTTAGCAGAGTTAGTTTCTCGAAATGCACCTTTACGAAATGCATATTTGATAGAAACTAAACTTGGGATTGAGGAAAATGAGAAAGTGATATCCTAATTTTAAGTTTAAAAAAATAGACGACTAACCAGTAAATGAATCATAAAAAAAAAATAGTCATCATCGGCCCAGCGCATCCGCTTAGAGGAGGCATTGCAGTTTTTAATGAACGCTTGGCGGAAGTTTTACAAGATGATGGACATGAGGTAATTATCTATTCTTTTAGTTTACAATATCCCAATTTTTTATTTCCTGGAAAAACTCAATACTCCGAGGACGCCCCGCCTACTCAACTCAATATTCAAGTAAAAGTCAATTCTGTCAATCCATTTAATTGGATAAAAATAGGTCGTGAAATTCAGCGAATGAATCCTGATATTGTAATAGGTAGGTTTTGGTTGCCATTCATGGGGCCATGTTTTGGAACGATCCTTCGAATTATAAAAAGGAATAAGAAAACTAGAATCATCGGTTTTGTTGACAATATTATTCCTCATGAAAAACGTCCAGGAGATTATATTCTGGCAAAATATTTTGTCGGTGCTTGCGATGCTTTTTTAGTGATGTCAAAATCAGTAGAAGTACAACTTAGAACTTTTACCAAGGAAAAACCAATCGCATTAGCAGAACATCCTATCTCTGATAATTTTGGAAATGCGGTGAGTTACGAAGCTGCTTTAGAGCATCTTAAATTGTCCAAAGGTTTTCGATATTTATTATTCTTTGGATTTATTCGAGATTATAAAGGGTTAGATTTATTGTTAGAGGCGATGGCTGATGAACGTGTTCAGAAATTGAAGATCAAGCTAATAGTGGCAGGTGAATATTATTCAAATGAAGAAAAATATAAAACTCAAATCGATTCGTTAGGTATTGAAAATCAGTTAGTTATGGCCACTAAGTTTATATCTAATGAAGAAGTGAGATACTATTTTTGCGCAGCTGATTTGATTACCCAACCTTATAAAACTGCTACCCAAAGCGGTGTTTCAAGCCTCGGTTATTTTTTTGATAAACCAATGTTGGTGACAAAAGTTGGAGGTCTTCCCGAGATTGTTCAACATGACAAAGCAGGTTATGTGGTAGATGTCAATCCGAAAGCAATTGCAGATGCCATCGTTGATTTTTATGAAAATAATAGAAGTGAAGAATTTGTAACTCAAGTGAAAATTGATAAAAAAATGTTCTCTTGGGAGGCAATGGTCGAAGCATTAGAGTCTCTCGCAAAGTAAAAAATCAACCCTCAAATAATCTCGATTTATCTCTTTTTGAATTACTTTTGAGCTATGGATTCAAGAATATCAGAAATTATTTCTCAAAGCATAAAAGTCAAACAAGACATTCTCAATAATGAAGAATTATTGGAAACTACTCAACGAGTTGCAGACGCTTGTATATATGCATTGAGGCAAGGGAATAAAATTCTTTTTTGTGGAAATGGAGGAAGTGCATCTGATGCTCAACATTTAGCTGCAGAACTTTCAGGACGATTTTATTTGGATCGAGAACCTTACTTTGCAGAAGCACTTCACGTCAATACCTCTTACCTCACAGCCGTGGCTAATGATTATTCTTTCGAAGAAGTTTACCGAAGAATTGTAAAATCAAAAGGTCGAAAAGGTGATGTTTTGATTTCACTTTCTACTTCCGGAAATTCTAAAAATATCATTTTGGCAATGGAAGCAGCCCGAGAATTGGAAATGATAAACGTTGCGATGTCTGGTCAAACTGGTGGAGCAATGAAAGAATTGGCTGATTATTTATTGAATGTTCCCTCAACCGATACTCCTCGAATTCAGGAAGCGCATATTTTAATTGGTCATATTTTTTGTGAGTTGATTGAAAAAGAAATGGAAGCCTAACCATTTTTTAGAAATATGATTACCAATAATTTTACCTCCAAAAAAGCTCGTTTTCAAGATGTGGTATTTTTCACCTTAGCGGTAGGTTTAATTATTTACACTTCTTCACGAGCAGCTCTGCTCAGTTTAACTTGCGATGAAGCAAGCACATATTTTAGCCATGTTCCTAATTCTATTTGGTTATGTTTTTTTTCGGAATCATGTTGGAGTGATGCGAATAATCATTTGCTAAATACATTCTTAATGCAGTTGTCGATAGGCGTATTTGGTACTTCAGAATTGACTTTGCGATTGCCAAATGTATTTGGCCATTTGATTTATTTGTTTTTTTCTATTCTTTTAGTTCGAAGATATTCCAGTAATTTTTGGATAGGATTAGCAGGTTTTTGTTTATTAAATTTAAATCCATTTTTAATTGAATTTTTTTCCTTAGCGAGAGGATATGGTCTAGGGGTAGGTTGGATGATGATGAGTATTTATTTTTTAATTCGATGGGTAGAGAGTGAGGAAATGAAGTTGGGAATGTATTGTTATGTTGGAGCATTTTTAGCGGTGTTGAGTAATTTTATTTTTCTCAACTATTGGGCAAGTGCCACAGCAATTTTTGGATTTTTTATTTTAGTAAAACATTTTTTTCAAAAAAATGAAAGACCTGAAAATAGTTTTTTAAAACCATTTGGACTTCCAATAGTGGCTTCTCTCGTCTTGTTTTTTTTAATAAAAAATCCAATTCAGTTTTTACAATCGAAAGGAGAATTTGTTTTTGGATCAGAAAGTTTAAGTGAAAGTTATGTGGAAATGGTAAAAGCGAGTGTGATGAGCCAAGGTTATTTTAATCCAAGTACAACGAATGTTTTTGTGTTGATATCATTGTGTTTATTGGGTTGTTCGATATTTTTTGGATTTTTTAATTTTTTTAAAAATAGGAAGAATACTTTTTTTAACATTCATTTTACAGGAGTTGGTTTGATGATTTTAATGATGCTAGCGATGATCGTTCAATATTATTTATTGGATGTAAAATATTTGGTTGGACGAAAATCGACGATGCTAATTCCATTTTTTGGATTGGGTGTATATTGTTTGTTAGAATTTTTATTTCGAGAAAAAAGTAAAAATTGGACGATTGGTTTTGCTATTTTGATTAGTGTATTTTCTTTTAATCATTTTTACCGAACATTCGATTTGAAGGAAACGGTGGAGTGGGATTATGATGCTTACACCAAAGATATGATTCAATATTTGGCTGAAAATTTAGCACAAGATGAGCCAATTAATTTAGGCGTTTATTGGATTTATGGCCCAGCAAGTGAATTTTATCAGATGCATTTTTCGACTGAAGAAATAGGGAAGGTGGTTCGACTGAAAGATGATGATTTTGAGGAAATGGATGATTTTGATTTTATTTATGTTCGGAGGGATCAAGTGGATTTGATGAGGGATAAATATGTAGTTGAAAAGGAATTCGGAAGAGCAGGAATTCTGATGAAAATTCCGTAGCGGGACTCTCCCGAGTCCTGTAATAAGAATGAGTTGTTGAGGTACGGGACTCAGGAGAGTCCCGCTACGAGTTAGGTTGGAGTGTATTTGAGGAAATCTTTGTGAATATAATTCCATTTCCAGTCTCGCCAATTTGAAATTAGATTAGCTGTAACTGGATTCAATAAATTATATTGAATGTAATAATTTAATTCTTGCTCATTTCTAATGATATGGTCAAAACTTTCATATTGCCAAAATTTATTTCCTGTTTGTTTTAACTCAAGATTTATATGTTTGGCTGAATACTTTTTAATAGTTCCCATAATTTCATGCAATTCTGTTTGCAATTTATAAATCATTAAGTGCACATGATTAGACATAATTGTATAGTTGATAATTACATATTTTTTTTCATTAAAAAACATGATGGCATCTGCTACAATTTTTGCAAAACAATTTTTTGAGAGATAATGAGGGCCAGAATTAGAATTGTCCAAAAGATGATCAAATTTTCCAAAATATAAATGATGCATTTTTTTTAATGCTGTTTTTATTTCATGCTCGGGTAGTCCTTTTTTTATAAGTTTTTTTCTTTGAAGTTCTTGTTCATCTTTTAATATTTGGATGGCCAATTTTGGGAGCGAGCCGTGGAGACGAAAGGTGACGAAATAAATGGCATTTTCCCATTGCCAATGTGGAAGATCGTTTTTATATCGACTTTTTTTTGGGGTGTAGGATTTTTGGTTTTTCATAGTTTTTTATGTTTTGGTTTTGAAATTTAGAGGTATATCTTTGTTTTTTTCAATATTGTTATTTGATATATTTTTAGGTGAATTGGGAGGTGTTTTTTAATGGGTTTTCTAGGTTGGGATTTTTTATATTTATATTTTTTATTTCGGGAGTCAAAAAGTCCTGCTACGGATAAATAAATTTTTCATGAAATGGACACTTTTTTTAGATCGAGATGGAGTAATTAATAGAAGACTTCCGGGTACGTATGTGAAGCGTTGGGAGGATTTTGAATTTACTCATCGAGCTTTGGAGGCGATTAATATTTTTGGGAAATATTTTGATACGATTGTAGTTGTGACTAATCAGCAATGTATTGGAAAAAAAGAATTGACTGTTGCTGAATTAGATCTCATTCATTCAAATATGAAAAAGGAGATTGAATTAGCCGGCGGATTTATTCATAAAGTATATTATTGCCCAAATTTGAAAGCAGAAAATGCACCTTGTCGAAAACCTAATCTAGGAATGGGCTGGTTAGCAAAAAGAGATTTTCCAAAAATAAATTTCCAAGAATCTATCATGGTTGGTGACTCTTTTTCAGATATGGAATTTGGTTGGCAATTAGGAACTAAGACTGTTTTCATTGAAGGAAAAGAAGAGGAAACCGAACGCACAAGACAAATCCCTGTAGATGAAAGGTTTGAAAATTTATGGCAATTAGCAGAATATTTGGAGTCACCTCAAGCAGATTTGATTACGTTTTAAATCCTATTTTTTGCATGAGTTAAAACCGTAACTTGTTGATTATCAGTAGTTAAGGTCTTTTGTTTTGGCGTAATCCTTGTTGTTAGTGAAAAATCCACCCTAATTCTTTTAACTAACAACATATATCCTAATGAAATATTTAATCTTAACCACTAGCTTGGTATTAGCGATGATGAGCACCTTATTTGCTCAAAATAATTCTCCTGCCTTCGCAAAATCTTCCAACTCAAGTAAAACAGAATCCCAATTTGAAGGGCAGCAACCAATGCCATTTCAAGCATTTGATATGCAAGGGAATACCCACTTTTTGCCAGAGTACAAAGGCAAAGTTGTGGTCATTGCATTTTGGGCAACTGGCGACGAAACGTCTCGTCAACAAATCAAAAGTTTAAATCGTGTAAAGCAAGAATCTTCCTCAGAGGAAGTAGCTGTTATTTCTTTTGCCGAAGAAGACAAATCTGATTTAGTTTCTTTTTTGAAAAATAATAAAATTGAGTATCCAGTAATTCCTAATTCAAGACCCCTAGGTGAAATAGGATATGGAGGAGATTTAGGAACTTCACGGATTTTTATAGTGGATAAAAAAGGAATAGTTCAAAAAGTGATCATTACTGAAAATGAAGAAGAGATGGCAACTTATACTACAATAAAACCAATCATTAATGAATTGGTGAAATAAAGGTTAACATAAAAAATTGAATTATTTTGTTATAAAAAAGGCTACAATTTTTAATTGTAGCCTTTTCTTTTGCTATATTTTAAAGAGATGTCCCATCAAATCTTGTTTGGTTTTTAGGTAACCATGGTTTTCTTTTTTTGGAGGAATGATGAGCGGAATTCGTTTTTCAACTTCAATTTCAGAAAGTTCGATAGCCTCGATTTTATCAGGATTGTTGGTCAAAAGTTTGATTTTTTTGATTCCTAAGTCCTTCATGATTTCGATGGCAATATCATATTCTCTAGCATCGATTTCCAATCCCAAATGAGTATTCGCATCAGCTGTATTAACTCCTGTATCTTGAATTTTGTATGCCTTAAGTTTATTGATTAAGCCAATACCTCGGCCTTCTTGTCGAAGGTAAATAACTGCCCCACCTTGCTCCGCAGTAAGTTTCATCGCAGCATCTAATTGCTCTCCACACTCACAACGATGAGAATGAAAAAGATCACCAGTCATACATTCTGAATGAATTCGGATAAGTACAGATTTAGAGTGGTCAAAATTCTCATGAACCATTGCCAAATGGGGCATTTTATCTTCCTCATTATCTGCGAAAGCAATCATGTTGAAATTTCCCCAATCGGTAGGTAGTACAGCTTCTGCTTGTCTTTTCATGACTCTTTTTTCAAAATTATAATAAAATACAAATATAACCATGAAATGTGGATAAGTGTTTATCTGGGGAAGATGATAAATAATTTTTTAATGATGTTTAATCACGTTTTTCCTTTTTCAAAAGGTAAATATTGCTAATGTCAAAAGTTAGTGTCCGATGGTATAATTATTGTTTTTAATATGATACAGATAATGGTCTAAAAAGTTAATTTTTTATCGTCATCAAAACCAACCTTTCAAGTTTATCAATTCTTACTAAACCAAATTTTCTTTTTTCTAAAAAAAAATACTGGATAATACCATCTTCTTGGAGGTGAGTTGTGACTGTAATTTGTTGATAGTTAGGACTTTACGATATGATGGGCTTTACTAAAGCAGTTGGTTTTTAACCTTTTTTGAATAAAATATTTTTGGCTACGGCCAACTGATTTTTGGAAATATCTGAGATTTAAAACAGATTTAGACACTTAAAATGACTTTCATATCACCAAATTATTTATAAAATAGATGAGTGAAAAAAGGTTTTTAGAAATATATTGGATAAAAAATAAAATATTTTCCACTACACTTTTGCTGACTGTGGGATTACCTTTATTTACGTTTTTTAGTTTCTCCAACTATTCTTTTTCTGAGACTTCCAAGGAAAACGTAAATGCTGGATTTGCGGATTTTGCACCTCCAACTAATTATGACGATCCAACTTGTAATTGGATAAATAATGATGAATTTGATAGCGGTACTGCTGATTGGCAACATAATAATAATGGAGGAGGTTTTTCTAGTACTTTTACGATTAACTCAGCAAGTCAGCTATCTGGGGTTAATTCTGCCTTTGTTAATATTTCGAGTATAGGAAGTAATCAATATGGCATTGAACTCAGGAGTGAACCTCATGCAATTGTAAACGGTACTCAATATACGCTTCGATTTGATGCAAAAGCAGTTGCTAATCGGAATATAACAGTATCTATTCAACAAAGACAGAGTCCGTTCACCAGGTATCATAATATTACTATTCCGATTACTACTACTGCAACCGAATATGGACCTTATTACTGGACTTCAAATGTAACTGATGCTAATATAGGTGTAGTATTTTTCTTGGGGGCAAGTACGGCTGATGTATATTTGGATGATGTGATATTTGGAGAAGAAAGTTGCTTTGCAACAGGTGGGCCAGAAATCTGTGGTAACGGGCTGGATGATGACGGAGATGGATTGATTGATTGTGCTGATTCAGATTGTACCTCTAGTGCTTCCTTTACTTTGGGGGATGATAATAAATGTGTATCGAGTACGACATTAACATTAAGTGGAGGAAGTCCAATCGGTGGAGTTTATACAGGAACGGGAGTGAGCGGTGGAAATTTTAATGCTTCGGCAGCAGGAGTAGGTACACATACAATTTCTTATACTTATACCGATGGAAATGGATGTTCTGATTCTGTATTAGATAGTATTACAGTTTTAGCTTTGCCTACAGTAAGTTTGACTTTGGTGGATAATGAAGAATGTGTTAATAATACCCGTACTTCCTTTGAGTGGGGGAACTCCGATAGGAGGAGTTTATTCAGGTAATGGAGTGAGTGGAGGAAACTTCAATGCTTCATCAGTAGGGATAGGAACACATACTATTACCTATACTTATGTAGATGGAAATGGTTGTTCGAATACAGCAACTAATGATATAAATGTGATAGCATTACCAACTGTTAGTTTAACCTTAACTGATGATCAAGAATGTGTAACGAGCACTTCTGTTGCCTTGGGTGGAGGAACTCCTATCGGAGGAACTTATTCTGGAACTGGAGTTTCAGGAACAAACTTTGACCCATCAGCGGCAGGAGCTGGAGTTCATACCATAACTTACAGTTATACCGATGGGAATGGTTGTGAAAATACAGCTACAGACAATATTATTGTTTTTGCTTTACCAACGGTGAGTTTGACTTTCCCTGATGTAGAAGATTGTGTTTTAAATACCACGTTCACATTGAGTGGTGGAAGTCCTAGCGGAGGAACGTATACTGGAACTGGAGTGACAGGTTCTAATTTCGATGCCTCAGTAGCTGGACTAGGTACTCATACCATTACCTATACTTATACCGATGGAAATAGTTGTGTCAATACTGCTACTGATCAAATAACAGTTGTTTCAGATCCAACAGTAAGTTTGGTTTTAGGAAATGATGCAGAATGTGAAACAAGTACTTCTTTGACTCTCTCTGGTGGGAGTCCAGTCGGAGGGATTTATTCAGGAACTGGAGTGAGTGGAACCAATTTCAATGCCTCCGGAGCAGGAGCAGGAGTTCACACGATTTTTTATACTTATTCAGATGTTAATGGTTGTTCGAATACAACAACTGATGAGATTACAGTTTCTTCGACTCCATCTATAACAAATATTTCTTCAACCGAGCCAACCACTTGCGGAGGCAATGATGGAACGATTGCGATTACTGCTAGTGGAGGTTCAGGAAGTTATGAATATCGATTGAATGGTGGAAGCTGGCAAACTAGTAATGTATTCAATAGTTTGAGTGCTGGGAGTTATTCTATAGAAATCCAAAATGATGCAGGATTTTGTGTATTTGGTTATGCTGCAAATCCGATAATCCTAAGTGATCCCAATTTCTTAGTTGCTTCAATTATTCTTCCTCCTTCTGAATGTATAGGAGAAACTGTAGATTTTGAAGCAACTAACACAGGGGTAGGAGTTTCATATAGTTGGGATTTTGGAAGTGGAGCAACTCCTGCGACAGCTTCTGGACGAGGCCCTCATAGTATAACTTTTTCAACTGCTGGAAATAAGAATATTACCTTAAGTGTTTCGCAATTGGGTTGTACAGAAATAGATTTAGCTATTTATGCTGTTTTTTCATTACCTGTAGTAAGTTTAACCCTACCTGATACAGAAGAATGTGAAACTAGCACTACTTTATTTTTAAGTGGTGGAAGCCCTGGAGGAGGAACTTTTTCAGGGCCAGGAGTGAGTGGTAATAATTTTGATGCTGCTAGTGTAGGAGTAGGAACTCATACGATAACCTATACTTATACTGATGTAAATGGCTGTTCGAATACGGCGACAGATGCTATAGATGTCTTGTCTAGTCCTTCGGCAAATTTAACTTTGCCTACGACGGAATTTTGTATTGATGCTTCAAGTTTTACCTTGGGTGGTGGAACACCTCTAGGAGGAACGTACTCTGGAACTGGAGTTTCAGGAACTACCTTTGACCCATCGGTAGCAGGAGTAGGAACTCATACGATAATCTATACTTACATTGACGGAAGTGGTTGTTCAGGAATTGCCACAGATGATATTACCATTTTTGATTTCCCCAATATAGATAATGTAAGTACTACGGATGCTATAACTTGTAGTGGAAATGAAGGAACCATAACGGTGACTGCAAGTGGAGGATCAGGTAGTTTTGAATATCAATTAAATAATGGAACATGGCAAAGTAGTAATACTTTTACAGGTTTGTTGGCAGGTAATTATAATTTATTTATTCGAAATGACAATGGTTTGTGTGAGGTTATTTTCCCATCAAATCCTATCACGATAAATGATCCTCCAGCTATTTCAGTATCAACAACTGTCACTTCAAATTTTTTAGGAGAAGATATTACTTGTCTTGGTGCATCTGATGGAACTGCTCAAGCACTAGGTAGTGGAGGATTAGCGCCATACACTTATATTTGGAGTGATGGACAGACAGGAGCTAATTTAATAAATATATCTGCTGGAACTTATACAGTTACAGCTACTGATGCCAATAGCTGCCAAGCGATAAATACAATTACACTAAATGATCCTTCACCGCTTGGAGTTACTGCTGTTTTTACTGATGTAACCTGTTTTGGTGGTTTGGATGGTGCGATCGATGTAACAGCCACGGGAGGTGTAGGGACTTATACGTATTCTTGGAATGATCTTGATCCAGAAACCTTTTGGGCTATGGATGGTAGTACGGATGATATTACTGGAAATGATCATCATGCTATTAGTATTGATGGAACAGAAGCATATTCCAATGATGCCGTAGATAGAGGACAATCTTTGGATTTTGATGGTAGTACTGGGATACGGTATGATGATGGATTATTTTTAGATTCTCAGATTACCTACCGTACCGTTTTGATTTGGATTAAACCAGATTTCCTTAATAAAAAGTATGTTCTATATGATGAGGGAAGTATTATTTCAGGTATTGCTTTAGCTTTTGATAGGGGAAATTTAGAGCTCTCGATTAAAAACTCGTCTGTTACAAAAACAGCATTCCCCATGACTATTCCTAATGATGGACAATGGCATCAGGTAGGATTTATTTACAATAATGGCATCATAACCTTAACTGTTGACGGTGTTTCAGGAAGGAGTAGTAATACAGGGTTTACCACGATTGAGTTACAACCTTGGCTTAATGGGGCTAGTGGTTTAGGGGTGACATTTGGGACAAACGCATTTGGTAATAATTCATATAAAGGATATGAAGGTCTAATGGACAAGGTCGAATTATATAATTCACCGCTACAAAGTTCCCAAATTTCAGATCTCAATACAGATGATGGAGATCGGACGGGACTTCCTGCCGGAGATTACAAAGTTTATGTTTATGATTTAAATGGTTGTTTAGATTCAGTTTCTCTGACTTTGACCCAACCTGATTCTTTAGCTTTGACGGCAAATATTACCGATGTATTATGTATTGGTGAGAGTAACGGAGCACTAGATTTAATAGTTACTGGGGGAGTTGCTCCTTATACATATAGTTGGTCAACAGGGACAACTGTTGAAGATATTTCGTCCTTGCCAGGAGGAATGTATTTTATTACGGTAACAGATGATAATGGATGTACTGTAGTGGAGGATTTTACCATCAACGAACCTGTTGTATTGACTATATCCACAAGTATTACCTCTAATTATAATGGTTATAATATAAGTTGTATTGGCGCTACCGATGGAAGTGTGACGGCAACTCCTGCAGGAGGGACAGCTCCATTTAGTTACCTTTGGAACGATGGTCAAACTGCTGCAACTCTTACCAATGTAGGAGCAGGAACTTATACCGTAACCGTTACTGATAATAATGGCTGTACGGAGAATGCAAATATTACGTTAAGTAATCCTCCTCAAATTATAGTTACTACATCTATAACTTCCAATTATTTAGGAGAGGATATTAGTTGTTTTGGTGGATCAGATGGTTCAGCTAATGCCAATGCTTCAAACGGGGTAGGAAGTTATACTTATACCTGGAGTAATGGATCTAATGGAGCTACCTTATCAAATGTGGCAGCAGGGACTTATACGGTGACAGCTACCGATGAAAATGGATGTACGTCTACCGGTACAGTTACCTTGCAAAATCCGCCTCCAATAAATATCTCAACTGCTGTCACCTCCAATTATAATGGAGCTAATGTTATCTGTGCAGGAGCAACTAATGGAAATGCCAATGCTTCTGCAACAGGTGGAATTGGAGGTTTTTCCTATGCTTGGAGTAATGGCCAAGCAGGTATTAATCTAACTAATATTGGAGTTGGAACTTATACTGTTACAGCGACTGATGGATTCGGCTGTACTGCTACAGAAACAGTAATTTTATCTAATCCACCTCCTATAGGTGTTTCCATAAATAAAACTTCAGATTATAATGGAGTAGATATAAGTTGTAAAGGAGGAACTGATGGAGCTGCAACTGCTTCTGGAAGTGGTGGAGTAGGTGGATTCACTTACTTATGGAGCAACGGCCAAAATACGGCCGATCTAACTAATGTTGGAGTTGGAACTTATAGAGTAACGGTTACAGATGCTAATGGATGTACTCAAGTTAATTCTGTACTGTTTCAAGAACCCTCTGCAATGTCTATAAGTGTAACTTCTGTTGACCCAAGTGACTGTGGGGTCAATGATGGAATCATCTTGATGACCGCCTCTGGAGGAGTTGGAACTTATGAGTATAGTATAGATGGATCAATCTGGCAGTCAGCAAATAACTTTACTGACTTAGCTCCGGGAACTTACTTTTCCTATGTAAGAAATACTTTTGGTACTTGTGTGTTTGGACCAACAGCGATAACGATTAATATACCAGAAGCTCCGACCATTGATAATATTACGATAATTAATCCAACCACCGGGGTAAGTAATGATGGTGGTATTTTGGTAACAGCATCAGGCTCAGGTATCTCTATCGAATATACCATTGATGGAACGAACTGGCAAACCAGTAATTTATTTAAGAATCTTTCAGTAGGTGCTTATAATCTTCAAGTAAGGTATGCAGGGTTTACTTGTATTTCTTCTTCTCCAATTACATTGACTGCGGGAGGCGGAGTTGTAGGTCAAGGAGACGGAGAGAAATATTGTTCCGATGATCTGAGTGGAGTATCTTTAGTGGAGATCTATTATATCCCGTTTCCAGAGGATCAGCTGTTGACTTCTTTATCTACAATTTACCCTGCTGCATGTTCTGGTGCTGATGTTATTGACCCTGTTTTTACATACGTATCAGTAGGGATTGTAGAGGATGCTACTATTATTTACTATGATCATTGGGAAGATGGATTCGAGTCCAATTTATCATTTCCCATACAATCAACTACTGAGATTTGGGGAGATGGAAATGCTGCAAATGGGATACCACCAGGATATGCTTTAGATATATTAAACGCGGCAGATATTATTGTTTTGGAAAATACCATAAATTCTACCAATCGTTTAGCTATTGATTACGATGGAAGTGATAAATTAGGAAGTAGGGGGAATTTATCAGTAACTCGGTTAGGCTGGGCAACAGGACCTGGGATTTATCTTGCAGGGGCATTGGAAGTATATCCTGCAACTTTATGGGGGACAGATTATGATATTCCAGTCGGGCCAAACACTAATATAAATGATTTATTCGAATATACTGGTGCAATAATAATGGCACAAGAAGCTGGTACAACAATTAATATTGATGCTGATGGTGATAATATATTTGAATCTTCTTTTTCAATTAATGAGGGAGAGTCTCATCTAATTAATAGTGGTTTATCTAGTGGTGGTCAAATTACATCGGATAAACCTGTTCAGGTACATTTAATTACTGGGGATATTTGTCATACCTATGAATCCCGCTGGTTTACCTTAAAACCAACAGAAGCATGGAGTGATAGTTATTTTAATCCAGTAGCTACTCCGAATAATGGTGGAAACACTCATGTTGATTTTGTAAATGCACCTACATATGTACATTTATACAACCCAAACAGTACGGACATTACAGTAAACTGGGAGGATAATACAGGCTTCCGAGCAGGTGAGGTTGTTAGTGCGGGAGGAACGAATTGGATAGAAATACCTGATAATACTGGAACTCATTTTTATTCTGTGGGAAATGAACCATTTTATGCAATTGCTACTGTTGATAGTGATGCCCTAGCGAATAATGCTCGTAATGACTGGGGATACGCTTTATTACCTGAAAATTCATTATCCCCACAGATTACCCTAGTGGGATTTGCCCCAGGCGGAAATCCAGTTACTTCAAATTCTGAAAATTCTGCTCCTATATGGATTACCGCAGATTACCCTAGTGGGAGTACATTCTCAGGGGCAATAACAATTTGTATAGATTATGATGGAGATGGAGGAACTTTGTCTGATGCCAATGGGATTAATTACGATGCCTCCGTTGTTTTGAGTTCTTTGGATAATGTTAAAATATATGATTCAGATGGAGACCAAACTGGAATGAGAATATGGGTCTGTGATGGAAGTGATGCACTTATCGCTGGCGCTTGGGGGCAAGATCCTGTTAATGTTAGTACTGAAGGATATGCCATTGATTTGGGAGTAGGACTTCCGAATGGGATTCCATTTGCTTCTTCAAAATGTGTAGATCTAAGTAAAGATTATAATTCTAATGGACTATACGATGAATGTGATGATGTAATTTATACAGTTTTTATTAGAAATTCAGGGGCACTTCCATTGCCTACTGGCTCAATAAATATTAAGGATACAATGCCTTCTGATTTGGTTTATGTTCCTGAGTCTTCAGTTTCAATTATCAATGGAGTAGTTAATTCTATTCCTGATGATGGCTCAGGTTCAGCATTTCCTTTTGATGAAAATGGATTAAACTACTCAGGAGTTATCCAACCGGGAGATTCAATAATTTTTAGATTTGAAGCCACTATTGGAGATCTTGCGACTTCTAAATTTATTAGAAATGTAGCGTTTGTAAGCAATGGGCAACAACTATTATTACCTGAAGTTTCTTTTCCTGCACAACTACCGACAGGGACAATTTTGACAGGGATACTACCTGACACGATGGTGGCTTGTGATGATGTTCCGAGTACTCTAATTATTGGTTCGGATATTTATCCAACCAACAATTGTGAAGAAATGGATACGATTCCGAAGGCTAGTTGGTCGTTGCAATATGTGGATAGCGAAGAAATAGTAGGGGAAGATGGAGCTGCTATTAATGCATTTGATGGAGATCCAAGTACTATTTGGTATACTCAATATAGTGGTTCGACTCCTACTCACCCTCATGAAATTCAAATTGATTTAGGTGCAACTTATAATGTTACTGGATTTAAATATCTTCCTCGTCAGACTGGAATTAATGGGATGATTAGTGATTTTGAGTTTTACGTAAGTGATGATGGGATTAGTTGGGGAACTGCTGTTTCGACAGGAACTTGGTCAGCTTCGGTAGCGGAACAGGAAGAAGTTTTTAATATGATTAGAGGACGTTATGTCAGATTAGTTGCTACATCTGAAGTGAATGGAAATCCATGGTCTGCGGTAGCAGAGTTAAATGTGATGCAATGTGTAAATTTTGCACCTGTAACTATTAATTATTCTGAAACAAGTACACAAACGAATGATGGAAGTTCAACTGATGATTGTTATGACATTACTCGAACTTGGGAGACAATAGATCATTGTGGACAGGTAAAAAATTATTCACAAGTTCTTACTGTAATTGATACCATTGCTCCATTATTGGTAAATGTTCCAGCTGATGTAACGGTTACTGGATTTACAATTCCTGAAGCTCCTTCTCTTAATTGTTCTTCTCTAGGTAATCTTGCTTTAGGAAAACCTACAACTCAGTCTAGTACAGGTAGTGGAGGGAATGCTTCGCGAGCAGTTGATGGAAATACCAATGGAGACCTTTCCAATAACTCTGTAACTGAAACAAATAATCAACCTCAACCATGGTGGGAAGTTGATTTGCAAGCATCTTATTCCATTGATGAAATTGAAATATGGAATCGAACAGATTGTTGTAGTGCGAGATTAAGTAATTATTATGTATTTGTATCAGATTTTCCATTTGTGACAACTGATTTACCTACTACTTTGGCCGATCCAAATGTAACCTCATTTTTCCAATCATCAACAGCAGGTAGTCCGACCAGTATATCAATTGATACTTCTGCTCATTATGTGAGGATTCAATTACAAGGAACCGATGTTTTAAGTTTGGCTGAAGTGGTTATTACACCAAAGTGTATTTCAGGTACTGATAATTGTGATAGTGATGTTCAGGTGACTTTTTCAGAAGTAAATACTCCTTCTGGTTGCGCATACGATATTACCCGAACTTGGACTGCTACTGATAATTGTGGAAACATTAGTACTCAAATTCAAACTATTTCTGTATCGACAACTTTAGCTATTTCTGCAAATATAACATCGGATTTTAATGGACAAGATTTAACCTGTAGTTCATCTTCTGATGGAACTGCGGAAGTCATTATCAATGGAGGAATTGCACCTCTAAACATAAATTGGAGTGATGGTCAGACGGGAAGTTCAGTAATTAATTTAAGTGCAGGTACTTATTATGTGACCGTTACCGATTATAATGGATGTACTAATATAGATAGTATCTCATTACAGGCACCTCCTGATATTACGGTAAATACAATTATCACTTCCAATTATGGAGGGGAGGAGATTAGTTGTTTTGGTGCCTCCGATGGAAGTGCTTTTGTAAATAAATTTGGAGGGATAGGTAGTTTCACTTATCTATGGAGTAATGGGCAAACTACAACTAACGCAACTGGTTTGAGTGCAGGAACACATTCTGTTACAGTAACTGACGGTAATGGATGTACTGCAACTTCTACGGTCACCTTGCAAAATCCAACTCAGTTAACCCTTACAGCAAATGTAACCTCTAATTATAATGGAGAAGATATTAGTTGTTTTGGAGCTTCTGATGGTAGTGTTTTGGTAAATCCAAATGGAGGAACTGGAAGTATTTCTTATTACTGGAGCAATACCCAAAATACAGCTTCCATTTCAAATTTGAGCTCAGGCTCTTATACCGTAACTGCAACAGATGGGAATGGATGTACAGCTGTAACTTCTGTTACCCTTAATGATCCCTCTCAAATAATGATTAGTAATAGTGTTACCAATCCTTCTCTTTGCGAAGCGAATGATGGAATAGTAACGATCTCTTCCTCTGGGGGAACAGGGAATTATGAATATAAATTAGGTGTGGCTGGAACTTGGCAGAGTAGTAATATATTTACAAGTTTGAGTTCTGGAAGCTATGATTTTTATGTGAGGAATGATGACGGATCTTGTGAAATCGGTTCTACATCAGCTATACTTACTGATCCCATTCCTCAGTCTTGTCCAATTATTTTAACAGCGGATACTTTGACTTATTGTAGGTCAGATATAAGTGTGAGTTTAGAAATTGGAACTTCACCTGATGCGACAGGTTATACTTGGAGCATTCCTTCAACTAGTATTTTAGTTTTAGGACAAGGAACGGATTCTATAATTGTCAATATGAATGAAATTGCTGTTGGTTTCTACAATGTATGTGTGGTAACAAATAGTAATTGTGGGGATTCTCCTCCATGCTGTGTGACTTTAAATATTATTAGTTGTGCTGAAGATTGTTCTAATGGAATAGATGATGATGGAGATGGAGATATTGACTGCGACGATTCAGATTGTGCTCCAATTGCTAATAACGAAACTTTAAATACTTGTGATAATTCAAATATGACAGGTTCAGGAATTTTCTTTTTACATGATGCTAATCCAACCGTTTCATCAGAATCTGGCGTAATGATTTCATATTATCCAACATTATTGGATGCTCAAAATGGAACGAATATTTTGATAAGTCCATACACAAGTACAGGTACAATAGTTTATGCAAGGGTAGAAAGGGTTTCGACAGGATGTTTTGCCACCTCAGAAATCACTCTTAATATAGGAGCAAAATGTGCGGAAAATTGCAACAATGGAATTGACGATGATGGAGATGGTTTAATAGATTGTGATGACCTAGATTGTCCTTGTTGTGAAGCTTATGCCCCTACTTTAAATGGACTGAATAAAAAAGATCCGTAAATATTTAAAAATAAAAAATCACAAATACAAAGCCGTTTTGGGAAAATTTTTTACCCTAAAACAGTTTTTTTTGGAAAAAAATCAAACCTGAATTTTGTTTTAAAAAGTTCTTTACCACTTGAAAGGAGTCTTTCATGTTATTTATGTATAAAAACTACAACTCCATTGGTATAGTTATTGATTTACATATATTATATTTTAATATGAAAAGATAAGAGACGAATTAAGCAAAACGAACCACCAAACTTACCACAAGAGATTTTCTATAAAAGACTAAGCATAAAATATTATTCCCATAATCTAATTATTGGTAAAATGTCCTATTAAGATTTTAACCAATATTAGAGCAAACGAACGTTAATGACTATAAGTCTTACTTCTATATGGTGCACTATTAGA
>CAJQQY010000486.1 GCA_905480595.1 uncultured Saprospiraceae bacterium
TCCAATAATAATTACATCACCAAGGACAAAAGAAACGTATAGCCCTGAAGCTTCAAAATTTAGGAAAGTAGAAATTAGGATATTGAAATTTTAAATTAGGAGTCAGGTTTGAAGCTGACTTTTACAAAGAAATGCCATTTACCGATTAAGTGATTGAGACATCAATTACATGTAATAACTCAAGGAATAATGATGAATTATCCAAAAGGATTATGTACCATTTTTAGAAAAAAAATTAAACTAAAACAGTACGGTTTTTTAGTCTTACTTTTTGTCTTTTTTCTAAATCCATTTTTGACTCATGCATCACATATTGTAGGAGGAGAGATGTCCTATAATTGTTTAGGAGGTAATACTTTTGAAGTAAAACTAACGGTGTATCGAGACTGTTTTTATGGATCATCAAATGCTGAATTTGATCCTGAGGCATCGATTGGAATATTTGATGCGAATAATAATTTAGTGTTGAGTTTGATGGGAGCACCGGGAGGTCAATTATTGATACCTGCTACTGTTGATGATACATTAGATATAGTAATTTCAGATCCTTGTCTTTTCGCACCAAGTGATATTTGTGTTCATTCAATGACTTATACAGATACGATTGTTTTGCCACCTATTTCGGGAGGTTACCAATTAGTATATCAACGTTGTTGTCGAAATCCTTCCATTTCAAATATTATAAGTTCGTTTGATACAGGAGCATCTTTTGTGATTGATATTTCTGAAACTGCTTTATTGGAATGTAATAGTAGCCCTCAGTTTTCCGCATTGCCTCCAGTTTTTTTGTGTATCAATGAGCCTTTTGTTTTTGACCAGTCAGTATTTGATGTTGATGGTGATTCTATAGTGTACAGCTTGTGTACTCCATTAGATGGAGCGTCATTTGATGACCCTCGTCCTCAGCCGCCACTTCCTCCACCTTATGATCCTATAAATTGGTTAAATCCACCTTATAATTTGATGAATTTATTAGGAGGAATTCCTTTGGAAATAGATCCAGTAACTGGAGTTATAACGGCTTTTCCGAATACTCAAGGAATTTTTTTGGTGGGAATGTGTATCCAAGAATATCGGGATGGAGAATTGATTTCTGAGACAAGAAGGGAGTTTCAATATAACGTTGGAGTTTGTTCTGAATTGGTAGCAGATTTTGAAATTCCAGCATTTCAATGTGATGGTCTTGAAGTTGATTTTGAGAATACAAGCATAAATGCGAGTGAGTATTTGTGGTATTTTAATGATCCTCAAAATCCAAATGCTACTTCAACCGAAACCAATCCAACTTATACTTATTCTGATACTGGGACATATACGATTATGTTAGTGGCAGATCCAAATGGCACTTGTGCAGATACAGCTTTTGCTATAGTTTCCCTAACAGAAAGTACCCTTGTTGCTGATTTTTCCTATGCAATTTTAGACTGTACAGATAGTTTAAGCCTTGCATTAATTGATCAAAGTACGGATCCTCTAAATACGATTATTGATTGGTATTGGGTGTTGAGTGATGGGCAAACATCAAATGAACAATATCCAATGTTAACGATTGATTCTTCACAGGTTTTGGATGTAGTTTTAGTTGTTACTTCTAGTAATGGTTGCCAAGAAATAAAACAATATTCAATTCAAGTAAATCTTATTTCGAGTAATTTATTACCACTTGAACAAACCATTTGTATAGGAGACACGATACAATTAAACCCTAACCCAGGGGGATTCTTTTTTACTTATGAATGGTCGCCGATAGAAGGATTGAGTGACCCTTTTATTGCTTCTCCTTTAGCATATCCTGAGGAAGATATTACTTTTATCTTGGTTATTAATGATACCTTAAATAATTGTGTAGCGGAATTAGAAACTAAAATTAATGTATTTGAAGATCCAAATTTGTCAATAAATTCTACCTCTTTTCCTTGTGGAGATGAAACGATATTGACAGCAAGTACAGATGTTGGTGGTGGTGATTTTATATGGTCGACTGATGCTAATTTTAATATTATTATTTCTGATTCATCGAGTATAACCGTTTCTGATATTGGAGAAACTACTTATTATGTTCAGTATTCTAATGCAGGAAATTGCGAAGCAACAGATAGTATTACGATTTTTGAAAAATCAGTAAATGTAGATTTGATTAATTCCCAATTGGTATGTATTGGTGATTTAGCAACATTCACGGCCACTAATTTAGATCCAAATGATACATTAAGTTATACTTGGTTTAATATATTGGTGCTATCAACTGACTCGATTTTAGAAGTATTTGCCAACCAAGCAGGAGAGTCTGTATTTTATTTTCAAGCAGAAAATCAATATGGTTGTACTTATTTAGATTCGGTTTTTTTGACTGTAATTGATGACTCAGTTCCTGTTGAAATTGAAACTATGCGAGCTTGTAATGATCCAAGTTTAGTAGAATTGACTAACCTAAGTTCTAACGCGAATTACTACCAATGGATTATTGAATTGCCATTAGTAAATGATACGCTTTCAGGTCAAAGTATAAATTATCAATTTCCTAACAATGGTATTTATACTGTTTCCTTAGTCCCGATTTCAGGACTACCATGTTTACTTCCATCTGAAAGTATTGAAATAAATTTAACTGAAAATCTTGTAGCAGCAGATTTTGACTGGAGTTATTTGCAATGTGAAAATGAACTAGAAATTCAGTTTACAGACCTTTCGAGTACTAGTCAAGGAAATATAGATTCATGGATTTGGACTTTTGGAAATGGGACAAACGTTTTAGAACAAAACCCAATATTAGAATTAAACTCTAGTCAAGAAATAGAGATTCAATTAATAGTAATAACGGATGAAGGATGTTCTGATACCCTGAATGAGTTGATTGCTTTTTCAATGTTGAATTTAAGTTTCTTTGAGGAAGAGGCAGTAATTTGTGATGGTAACTCTGTAGTGTTGAATCCTTTGGGGAATCCAGGTTTGACTTATGAATGGTCTCCAGCTACATTTTTAAATGATGTGAACGCAGTTTCTCCAGTAGCAAGTCCACCTGTAACTACAACTTATACGGTGGTTATTTTTGATCCAAATAATAATGATTGTGAGGTCGAGAAAACAGTTGAAGTAATTATTCCTGATGAATCAGTCATCGCTAATTTTAATTATGAAGTGCTTAATTGTAACTCAAATGGGAATAATGTTATTTTTTCATTCACAGATAATTCTACTCCAGCTAGCAATATCAATAATTGGTTTTATTCATTTTCAAATGGGCAATTTTCAAATAATCCAAATACAGTAATATCTGCCCAGGCAGGAACGACACTAATCGTTCAATATCAAGTACAGACGCTAGAAGGCTGTACAGATATTTTTATTGATACGATTGAAGTGGAACAGTTTTCATTTAACTTACCTCAAAATGAAATTATAAAATGTACCGGTGTTCCAGTAAATTTAAATCCAGGAGGAAATCCTAATTATACTTATTTGTGGTCTCCTTCTGCTACTTTAAATAATTCTGAAATTGCAAATCCAATTGCAAATCCAATCGAGACAACTGAATATTGTGTCACAGTAACTAATGGCAGTTGTACTGAAGAAGCATGTGTAACAGTATTAGTTCCAGATATTCCTTTGATGGCTGATTTTTCTTATAATGTAAGTGGTTGTATAGATGAAGCCGTTATTCAATTTTATGATGAATCACAATATTCTTTTGGAAATGTAATAGAATGGAATTGGTTGTTTAGCAATGGAGTAACTTCAAATTTAGAGAATCCAGTTTTGACTGTTGATGAAAATATCACTATTGAAATTACCTTAGAAGTAATTACTGAAGATGGTTGTGAGGCTTTCATTTCTGGAGAGTTGGAAGTCAATTTGTTGGAGGTAAATATACCAAGTCAGGTTATATTATGTGATGGAAATTCTATTCAACTAAACCAAGGTGGAAACCCCAATCATACCTATTCTTGGTCTCCAAGTACAGGATTAAATAATGATGATATTGCCAGTCCTTTTGCATTACCTATGAGTACAACAACCTATACCGTTCAGATTAGCGATGGCGATTGTGAAATAACTCAGACTATTGAAGTTGTGGTTCCTACGACTCCTTTAAATCCAAATTTTTCGTTTACAATTGATGATTGTACAGATGAAGCTATTATAGATTTTGAAGATCAATCTACTTTTTCTCCAGGACAAATTGTTGAATGGAATTGGCAATTTAGCAATGGTGATTCTTCTGATATTTCTAATCCAAGTATCACTCTTGACCAAAGTCAAAACTTGCAAGTTATTTTGGAAGTAATAACTAATAATGGTTGTATTGGAAGTATATCTCAATTAATTGATATTAACTTAATCGATATAAATATTCAAGACACTATTGTTGATTGTAATGCGAGTGGAGTTCCGCTTAATCCGGGAGGAAATCTTTCCTATAATTAT
This sequence comes from uncultured Saprospiraceae bacterium, assembly GCA_905480595.1. GTDB lineage: Bacteria > Bacteroidota > Bacteroidia > Chitinophagales > Saprospiraceae > CAJQQY01. Next base: position 4,426 of record CAJQQY010000486.1, read on the forward strand.
GAGTGGTCACCTGGAACTGGATTAAATAATCCAACTGCTCCTAATCCTATTGCAAATCCTTCAAGTACTACAGTTTATACTGTAACAGTTTCTGATGGGCCTTGTGAAATTATTCGAACGGTCGAAGTTATTGTTCCAGACGAGCCTTTGGAACCTGGATTTACTTTCGTTTTTGATGATTGTACTGATAATGCGGTAATTGAATTTACCGACACTACCTTAAACTATAACAATACAATTACAAATTGGAATTGGACTTTTACTGGGAACAATACAATCATTTCTGATTTACAAAATCCAGTAATTATTCTCAATGAAAGTGAAACAATTATTGCTGAATTGACGGTAACAACTGAGAATGGTTGTGTGGCTTCTTCAAGTCAAGAAATAGAAATTAATTTAATAGACATCAATGTGCCAGGTTCAATTATTTATTGTTCAACAGAAGGCATCACTTTGAATCCAGGAGGAAATGCAGATTACGATTATATATGGGCGCCTTCAGCAGGATTAAGTGGAACAAATATAGCGAGTCCATATGTTTCAAATTTGACCCAAACCACAAGTTATACAGTAACAGTAACTAATGGAAACTGTACGTTAACTCGGACGGTTGAAATTTTAGTTCCAGATATACCTTTGCAAGCAGATTTTGAAGTAGAATATTTGAATTGTATTGATAGTGCAGTTTTACAATTGAATGATCAACCCATTTTTTCTGGAAATATAGTTGCTTGGGATTGGCTCGTCAATTCTCAAGTCTCAAATGAGCAAAATCCAATATTTACATTCTATAACACTATGTCCATCAATGCCCAATTGATTGTTACCTCTGCACATGGATGTAGGGATACCCTAAATAATGAATTTGATGTTAGTATTATGGATGATGTTAGTATTCCAGTAGCTGTTGCTTCTTGTAATGGAAATGGAGTATTTTTAAATCCAGATAGTAACCCAAATTATTCTTATCATTGGTCACCAGGAACTGGACTTTCTGGCGATACGTTAAGTGCTAATCCATTTGCTAATCCAGATTCTTCGGTTATTTATAATGTTACGATTACTAATGTTGGAAATGGTTGCGTAGAAGAAAGGTCAGTTGCTTTTAATGTTCCTACAAATCCATTGACGGCTGGTTTTGAATGGGAATTGGTTATTTGTTCAGATAGTGCTGTTGTTGAATTTTCAGATACGTCTTCCTACTCAGGAAATATTTTTGATTGGAACTGGACAATTGATAATGGTTATTCAAGTACAGATCAAAATCCAACTTTTACCTTCCTTGATGCAGATACTTTAGAGGTTCAATTGATTGTTACCTCTGACGATGGATGTATCGATTCAATTATCAATTCTGTGATTATTGATATTATCGAAATTGAAACGATTCAAGATACCATCAAACTTTGTGGCCTTGATTCTGTTTACCTAAATCCAAATGGAAACCCAGATTTGTTCTACACTTGGAGTCCTTCTGGAAGTTTAGATTCAGCCAATTATTATAATCCATTAGCGACTCCTTTAGCTTCAACTGAGTACTTTGTAACAATTACAAGTCCTAATAATATTGCTTGTAATGAAGTAAGAACAGTTAATGTTTTAATTCCAACTCAACCAATAGAATTGGATTGGGATTATCCAACGGATACGATTATTTGCGACTTGTCAATGGATTTAATTGCTACGAGTAATAATGCAATTGCCTACATCTGGTCAGACCAATCGGATTTCCAAAATATATTAGGTGATGATCCTTTTTTTACTGCATCGCCAAGTAATAGTGCTACTTATTATTTGCAAGTAATTGATGATGTAGGATGTACGATTAGTGATAGTATTGAAATTACTAGTTTTGCAATATTAGCAGACTTAGAAGAAGAAGTCACTTTATGTTATGGAGATTCACTTCAGGTAGAAGTTAATTTAAGTCCATTGAGTCCTGCTATAGATTTGCAATTTACCTGGTCTCCTCAAGATGGAATTGTGATAGATAATAATACTGCAACTCCAGTTTTTAGTCCTCTTGATTCCACGGAATATTTCTTGCTAATTGAGAATCAATATGGGTGTGAATATGAAGATACGATTCAAGTAAATATTTTAGATCTGGAAATGATGGTAGAATTGACTTCTGATTTTGATACAATAAATGGGGGAGAGTTAGTTCAAATTAATGCAACTGAAAATCCAGATTGGTTATACAGTTGGACGCCTTGCGATGCAACAATTGAAGGGTGTAATATTTCCAATCCATTGGTTGCTCCAGAAGAAACAACAACTTATTATGTAGAGATTGAGGATTCTGATTTCGGCTGTGTTTTTAAAGATAGCATTACCATTTTTGTTCTTGATGAATCTAGATGCGAGGAACCTTATGTCTTTGTTCCTAAAGGATTTACACCAAATGGAGATGGACTGAATGATCAACTTTTAGTACGTGGAAATTATATCGAAGAAGTTCATTTTGTTATCTTCAATCGTTGGGGAGAAAAGGTTTTTGAAACTAAAGATATCAATGAAGGATGGGATGGGAATGTTAATGGAAAAATAGTTTCGCCCGATGTTTTTGGATATTATGTGGAGTTGAAATGTTTTGGAGGGGAAGAGTATTTGATGAAAGGAAATGTTACTTTGATTCGGTAACGAAAAAATATAACAATATATTTACAAAAGGTGTTTGCATGGAATTGGAAACACCTTTTGTATTTTTAAATGAAAAAAATGAAGTCCTTTATTATCAATACTAAATTTTTGCTTTTAATTTTTATCTCTACTAATTCACAGGGGTATTTATTTGGGCAATTAAATGAAAAATATGTAGATGATCTTTTTCAATTAATAATTACTGAAAGAATTAAGGTTTATGATGATGAATTAAATATAATTTCCCTTGAAAAAGAACAATGGAATAAACTTATCAAAATTGATACAATAGTTAATGACCAATGGACTAGACCAAGGTTTAGAAATAATATTTTTCAAAAAGGAATTGATGGTGTAATTGTCAAAACGAAAGTGGAGGTTGATTCAATAACGTTTATTTCAAATCCAAGATTTATTCAGTTTGTTAAAAAAGAATTTGATAAAAATGGAAATTTTCTATTTTGGGAAACTATATTTTTGCTTAAAAGAAATGCGATTCAAAAACCTGGAAAGATAGTTTCAAAAGTTAGTTTTCCAAAAATGATTGTTTCTCAAAAAAATGAAGTTTGGGATAATGATTTAATAAAGATAAATGAAGAGAAAATTCATTTAGATAGCTGTCATTTCTCTTATCAACTAAGATTATATGACGATTTCTCTTTTACTCAATCTTACGCTAAACGAGGTGAAAAATGTTTTACTAAAGAAATGAAAAATGAAATAGAAGTTGGAGTAGAAAGCGATTTTAATATGAAATATTTTGATCAACTTCAAGGGCATTATATTGATCTCCCCAAAGGAATTTGGAAAGTGAGAAATAATTTTCTTTATCTTTTTTCAAGAGAGAAAAGAGATTTTTTAAAATTCAAAATACTTAAAATATCTAAAGAGGAATTAATTTTAGAAACCTCAAATTCGGAGATTTATATAAAATTGAAAAAGAGAAATTTCTAAATTCTAAAAATTACAAAAGGTGCTGACATCAATAATGTCAACACCCTTTTTATTTTTACAAAAATGATTATTTGAAAATCTTATTTCAAAAATTCTTCCACATCATGTAATTTTAAATCGAATGCTTCTGCCACACCTTTATAAACTACTTTTCCATCAATTACATTCAATCCAAGTTTCAAACTATGATTTTCAGTACATGCTTTTTTCCAACCTTTTTGAGCTAATTGAATAGCATAAGGAAGGGTAGCATTAGTCAAAGCAACAGTTGAAGTGTAAGGAACTGCGCCGGGCATATTAGCAACTGAATAATGAACAACGTCATCAATTATAAAAGTTGGTCTTTGATGTGTCGTAGGTTTAGTCGTTTCCATACAACCACCTTGATCAACTGCAACATCAACTAAAACAGTACCAGGTCGCATTAACTTGAGCATATCACGCGTGATCAAATTAGGAGCTTTAGCTCCTGGGATTAAGACTGCTCCCACGATCAAATCATGTGTTTGGATTAATTGACGAATGTTATATTCATTAGAATACATAGTGATAACATTTGGAGGCATCACATCATTTAAATATCTTAATCTAGATAAGTTAACATCCAAAATAGTTACACTTGCTCCTAAACCTGCAGCCATTTTTGCTGCTTGAGTTCCTACTATACCTCCACCAATAACTAATACTTTTCCTGGAGGTACCCCTGGAACACCTCCAAGTAAAACACCTCTTCCTTTCGCTGGTTTTTCCAAATATTTTGCTCCTTGTTGAATAGCCATTCGACCAGCTACTTCTGACATTGGTATTAATAATGGTAAAGATCGATCTGATAATTCAACTGTTTCATAAGCCAAACAAACTGCCTTACTTTTTATCATTGCATTTGTCAATGGTTTATGTGAAGCAAAGTGGAAATAAGTGAATACTAATTGATCCTTTTTAATCAATTTATATTCTGATTTAATTGGCTCCTTGACCTTCATGATCATTTCAGCTATTGCATAAGTCTCCTCAATCGTATCTTTTATTTTTGCTCCAGCATCTTTATAAACTTGGTCAGAAAATCCACTACCCAAACCCGCTGTAGATTGGATATAAACTGTGTGACCTCGATTAGTTAATTCAAGCACTCCTGCAGGTGTGAGCGCAACTCTATTTTCGTTGTTTTTAATTTCCTTTGGTACTCCAATAATCATGATTGGTTTAGTTTTATTTTGGTTAAGAAACTTGTTTTCAAAAATTGTAGAAATCGAACTTTAAAAATCGTGCAAATATAAGTGAAATGAAGGAATGGAAAAATAAAAAGGAGGAAAGTTTAGGAAGTTATTTTTCGTGAAAACTGCCAAATATCAATTGGAAACACAAAATTAATAGTCATAAAAAAACTCCCATGAAGGATTCACTTCATGGGAGTTTTTTTATGACTATTAATTTCCTATTATTTCTTAGGTTTTTGCAAAAAAATAGCCCGTAATCTCTTACGGGCTGAAACGAATCTTACAATTCTTTAACCAAAACTTACACATTAAAAAATATTGCAATGTTTGTGCCAAAAGTCATATATGAACTATTAAGATGTATTTATTTTTATTTTAATATGAAAAAAATAATAGATCGAAAGAAAAAATGCTTTTTTACCATTATTACACCTATTTTTGCATGATTTTTAGAAAATGGATAAATCAGTTTTTCGGTTTAATAAAAATCTATTCTGCGTTTTCGAATACTGAAAAAATAAAATGTAAAATGGCATTAGATATTAGAGGATTACAAGTTATACATGAGGACAATCATTTGATTGCGGTAAATAAACCTGCTCGGATGTTGGTTCACGGAGATTCCTCTGGAGATACTCCCTTGGTAGATTATGTGAAGCAATATATTAAAATGAGATATGGAAAACCAGGTGATGTTTTTCTTGGGGTTGTTCATCGATTGGATCGACCGGTAAGTGGAGCTATTGTTTTTGCTAGAACTTCAAAAGCCTTGTCTCGAATGCCAAAATTATTTGCTAGCAGAGAAGTAAAAAAAACATATTGGGCTATTTCTAAAAAAAGACCTAAACCATTAGAGGGACATTTAAAACATTATTTGATTAAGGATAATGCAA
>CAJQQY010000487.1 GCA_905480595.1 uncultured Saprospiraceae bacterium
GTCTAGCATTTTAACCCCAATAGCGGTGATTGCGATCAAGCCTACTCTTTTATCATTTCGCTTGGGCAATCGAGCTACAAGTCCTTTAGATTCAAGGCGTGAGATGATTCCAGTTACTGTACTGGCATTTAATTTTAAAAACCCTTTAATCTCTTTATGACTAGCTTGGAAGGTTTCTTTTCCATTTAAAAAATCCAAACAGAGTAACTGTGGAATACTGATTCCATATTCTTTTTCGATTCGTTTACTTTCTAAATTAACAGAGCGAACTATTTGACGAATTTGCACTAAGATATCAGTATATTTCATTGGTGAATCTTTTTGGTAAAGATAGGTTTAGATATTGGAATAGATGGTTTCTATAGAAAGTAATTTTTTTTCAAGTTACCTTAAAAACGATAATTCAAATTCAAACTCACATTAATTCCATTCTCATCTGCAAAATACCTTAATCGATTCAAATAATCTCGATAAGTTGTATCCAATAAATTTTCTGTACGGAGCGAAATTTTCAAATTAGATTCATTCCACTCGTAATTCGTCCCAACTTGCAAACCAAGTAAAAAATAATCATCAGGTGGTGACAAAAAATCTTGTGATGGAACAGTAATCCTTTTTTGTTGAAAAACATATCGACCATTAATCGTCAAAAAGTTGTTTTTCCATTTTTCTTTATCCTTAAATGTGTAAGTCATCGAAGAAAAAATATTATCAGAAGGAATATTTACCAAGCCTAGATCATTCGTTAAGTCATAACCTCGAACCAACGCATACTTCGCAATAAAATTTAGATTTTGCTTTGGTTCATATTTTAATAACAAATCTACACCTGCAATATTTGCATCCGTTTGTTTATATAAAAAAACAGGAAATGCTCCTCGAATCGTCAAGCGAAATTCCTCTTGTGGTTCGAGAAAAATAAAATCTTGAACATTTTGAAAATAGCCTAAGGTTTGGATAAATAATTTATCTTGAATCCTAAAATCTAAGGATAGCAAAGCTTTGAGTGATTTTTCAACATTCATATTTTCATTTCCTTCCTCAATCCCACTCACCCCTTGATGTAATCCAAAACTATATAATTCATTAACTTCTGGGGCTCTCAGCAAATACCCGATATTAAAGTTTGTTTTAAAAAAATCATTTTTCTTCCATCGAAATCCTGTGGACAATGCATAATTTTGAAATAGATGATCTATAACCTCAAGCTGTTTAGGAAGTGTTCTAGTGAATCTTTTTACCGTCAATTGCTTCAGACTAAATCGTCCTCCAAATTCAAATAACCACTCATCTGCTTGATCATTTTGTACAATCCAATAAGTTGAGGTTTGATAACTTCGATAGTTAGGAATCAAAGGTGAAACACCTGTTCCAGAATTGTTACCATTGTCAATCATTTCGTATTGAACGCCTGCTTTTAGAAATATTTTTTCACCAACTAAACCATTGTAAGCAGCCTCTAGATTGTGTGAGTAAAGTGATAAACTTAAAGTTGGTCGATCACTATCACCACCCCTTCGAATGTCAAACTCTTTCCGATTATTGAGCTGTCCGCCGTATTTGAATTTGATAATTTTTTCATCTTCCATCAAATATTTAGCTTCCGTTTTAACCAAATGATGCGTTACCTCTTGTCTTGGAAATGTAATGTTATATGAAAAATTATCTTTTATGGAAAATGGTTTATCTCTTCCAATTGCTTCTTCTAGGTCGGTCAAATTTCCAATATGAGATCCTTGAAGAATTCCTATTTTTGTATTGAAAAGGCTGTAATAAAAATCCGTTTTCCATTTTGGATTAAACTGTTTTTCAACCTGCAAGGCTAGGTTATTTTCTTGCTTTCCTGTATTTGTTAAAAAATAACCAGGCGCTCGACTATCACCTTGCCGTTTGAGTGTACCGGTAAGTCTCCAAGCTGCCCAATTGCTATTTTTTTCAATGACTGAATTTAGAGTGTGTCCCCAACCGTTAGTTTGTAAAGTATAATTTACTTCTCCATGCAAGTGTGGATCCTCTTGTATTTTGTCAGTTTCGACTAGCACAACACTCCCTAATGAATTCCCTCCATAAGCTAATGCGCTTGCGCCTTTTACTACTGAAAGATGATCAGCTACAAATGGATCAATTTCAGGGGCATGGTCATTTCCCCATTGTTGCCCTGTCTGCGAAATTCCATTATTTAGAATAGTTACTCGATTTCCAAAAAGTCCATGGACAACAGGTTTCGAAATCCCAGAGCCATTTTTTAAAACACTCACTCCTGTGATGTTTTCTAAAATATCTGATAAATTTTTGTTGCTTTCATTCGCAATATCGGCACGACTAATAGTTTGACTCGATTCAGTAGAGTTGTCTTCGTGGCTTCCATGAATGACCACTTCATCTAATAATTCAGAATGATGACTTAGATAAATTTTGAGCGAAGTATCTTTTTCAATTTTGATAAAATACTCTTCGCTTTGGCAACCAATATGACTTACTTGAACATGGTATTCTGCAGGGCAAATATTTTTTATTTCAAAAAAACCATTTTTATCACAAACAGTTCCTTCCCCTAAATTTTCCAAAAATATAGTTGAATACTCCAATGGAATATTAGTACCCTTGTCTAAAATCACACCCGTAAGTGTAATGTTACAATCTTGTGCCAAAAGGAAATTTGGAAAAAAGAAAACTGCTATAAATAAATATTTTATTCTCATCATCGAGTTTTTTTGATTGAACGCAGAGGCAGCGAGACTCAGATATTTTTTCCCAAAGAAAAATTTAAACCTCTGAAAATCATGCCTCTGCGTCCACAATAAAAACTATTGAATTTCAATATCAAATTCTATTTCAACATCAGTTGAACCATCAGCATTTGTTATATCTCCATCGGAAACTCCGCTCGCATCTTTAACAGGTAGATGGCGAAGCACAACACTTAAAGTTCCTGTAGAAACTGCTCCTGTGTTTATGGAAGTTGCTAGCCCTATAGGGTTACCATCCTCATCTTCATCAGAATAGCCTACGGTCAAGTCAAGTCCTCCACCAGTAGAAAAGAAGAATTGATGGTCTTCATCTTCTTCTTGAATTTCGGCAGTAATATCTTCGCCAGGAGTTTCAGAGTCATTTCTCAATTCAAGAGCTCCAGTATAACTCATGTTGGCTTGAAGCGTACCTCCTGTAATAATTGGATCATTTCCTCCTTCTCCATCTAGGTCAGAAAATGAAAGTGTAACCACATCACCTGAAGTTGGAGTAAGTGTGTAGTTTATAGTTGTTATGACTTCCTCATCATTTTCATCCATGGGGTCATCATCCTTACAAGAGTTTAAAAATAGTACAGCGAATAAAATATTTATGACAAAAATAAATTTAAGATTTTTCATGATTTAATTTTTTTTAATAAAAAAAAGAAATAGGATAATAGTTATAAACGTGTAGTCATCTTTCACTAAGTTAGAAAGATGATAATTTCGTTTTACCACAATTTAAATTTTGACTAAAAAATTAAATCTGAATCGGGGGTGCCCGAAGCATTGGGTAGGGTTCGGTTGTTCGAAATGCAATATTCTCTTTGTAAAAATATTGCATTACTGTAGTTGGAACTACATCCGAATTTGGGAGAACAATAACTGTTTTTTCCGAAGGAGAAAAATTAAAATCACAAATAGAACAATCCAAATCACCATGTTCGATCTCATGCATATGAGTAGAATGGTTACATATATCATTGTGCTCAATCTCTTGCTCATGATGATGATCATGTAAAAAGAAGGCGTGTATCTCTTTAAACACAGATGCATTCAGTAGCAAGATCGCTATGAATATAGATGCAATAGTTCGATATGTGGTTGAGGTATTGATCTTTAGATTTTTCTTTTTTGGAAAATAGTTTTGCAAAACTAACGAAAAAATTGGAAATGGTGGTGTCGGGCACGAAGCGTTTTTTGGGATTTATATTCAATCATTCAACTTACTTTTCAATTCATCTATTGTTAACGTTGTACTCTTTTTCCTATGAACCATTCTATGACAATTTGCACAAAGTATTGCTAAATCAGTTTTTGGGTCAGTTTCTCTTTTATTACCATCATTCTCATTAAGAGGTATTAAGTGATGAACTTCTGCAAACTCTTTTCCCCATTCTCCATATTCTTTTTCAAAATTAAATCCACAAACCATACAATCATAACCATGAATCTTCAATGCCTGTTTTTTTAATCTGGGGTCTCTTTCATATCTAACTGAAATGATGACTTTTTTTCCTCCTTCTGTTTTTGAATTAAATCTCAGACCTGAATATTCTGTTTCCGAATCTTGGATAGATGCTAAATCTTCTAACTCTCTAACATATTCTTTAACATCTAAGTTAGCATTTCCTTTAATCTGTTCCCAAAGTTCATTTTGACTTTTCGAGTTAAACATTGCCAAAACTTCAGCTGCATTTTTTATAAGTTTTTTCGGTTTTCCATTTTTATCTAGCCAGCCTATCCTTAAAGTTTTAGGAAAATGGCTATCAAATTCGTCTCTAGTATTCTTTAATGTGTTTTCGAAAGTCCGAACACTTCTTCCATTTCCAAGTTTTTCATAGAACATATAATAAGCCTCTGTCCAACTTTTAGTTTCTAATTCTTTTGGAGGAAATGTAAAATTATTTTCAACTTGACCAAACTTTGCTAAATAAAGTCCAACCTTATACATTTCTTTAGATCTAGAAGCCATTGGATTTATATTTTTTTAATTAAAATTTTAAATTCACACCCCAACCTCAACCCCTTCCTTCATCTTATCCAAAACCATTCGCGCTTGTTTCAGGTTCTTCACATTATCTCTAACTACTATCATATGTCGTTGTGATTTTTTCATATGCAAACCATATTTTACTCCATCCTTTGCTAAGAAATTCATCAACTGACTAAACAATTCAGACTCATAAAATCTTGACTGTGGATCTTCGATAAAGTAGCAACGTAATTTTCTATTTTTCAAAATCACTCTTTCGAATCCTAATTTTTTACAAGTCCAACGCAAGCGTAATCCATCTGATAACTCCCGCACTTGCCGAGGAATTTTCCCAAAACGATCTTTTAGCTCTCGACCGAATTTTTGCAGTTCCAATTCATCTTTCAAGGAATCCATCT
>CAJQQY010000488.1 GCA_905480595.1 uncultured Saprospiraceae bacterium
TGCCAAATTTGGAACGGTATAAATGATATAAAAAGGAATGGTTAAAGAGAAAAAAATACTTCCCAATAAATAAAATCGATTGAAGCGATGCATTTTTTCTTTTTCCAAAACGATGTGATAGAATGCTAATAATAAGCCTAAACACAAAGTGAACTTCAATAGGTAAATCATGATTTTTTTGTTTTTTAATTTGTTCCTCAATCATTTCTTTTAAATCTTCTAACTCAGAAGTTGAGAATTTAATTTTAGAAGTAAAGAAGGAGGCAAATTGTGGGGCTGAATTATTAAAGAATTTCTCTATCAAACTATTTACATGTTTGGAGAAATAATCACTCTTTTTTACTAGAGGATAATATTCTCTCGATTTTCCATACAGCGTATAGTTCACAAAACCTTTATCAATCATTCGTTTTAAAAGTGTCGCGATAGTTGTATGTGCTGGTTTTGGTTCTGGATAGGCCTCTAGCAAATCTTTCATAAAAGCTTTTTCCAAATTCCATAAATGCTCCATGAGCTGTTCTTCTGTCTTGGATAATTTCATGTCTACAGATTTAAACTTATGTCTACAAATAAAAACAATATTCTACAAACGTAGACTAAAGGTAAATATTTTATCTCTATAAAACAAAATGAAACTTTAACATTTTGAAGATTGATAATCTGAAACGTCCATAAATAAAGGCGTTTTCTAAAAAAAAATAATTTTGAAAATTCGAAAGAATAGTGAGTTGAAAATTAAGAGACACCTGACTCGAGTAATTTTATAGTCCTTTTCGTAGTATCCAATTCTGCTTTAATTCCAACTGGCAACGTCATATGATTTTTAATATGACCTAATGACAAACCATATATAATCGGCATATCCAAATGCCCCAATCGATCATTAAACATTTCCATCAACGAAAGCGAACGATCACCTTCCTTCGCTTCGCAATCTTCAAAAACACCTAAGGCAATTCCTGCTGCTTTATGCAAATCAGTACTCTGCAAGAGTTGGGTAAACATACGATCCAATCGATATGGTTTTTCACCAATGTCCTCGATGAAAACTAATTTATTTTTAAACTTAGGTTGAAAATCAGTTCCAACTGCAGCTGCTAATAACGTTAAATTTCCACCAGTCAATTCTCCTTTTGCTTTGCCAACTCGAATCACTTTGGAATGATAAGCTTTATCTTTTAAATCATCGTTGTCTATTGCATGACCTATCGTATAAGATGATGTCGGATTCATCAATACTCCTTTCAAATGCTTTACCGAATAATCTGTAAAATCAGAAGATGCTAACGGCCCGTGGAATCCAATTAACCCAGTTTTTTTATGAATAGCTATGAGTAGAGCAGTAATGTCACTATAACCAATTAATACTTTTGGATTTTTCTTAATCAGTTTATAATTAATTTTTGGTAAAATTCTCCCTACACCATAGCCTCCTCGAATGCACCAAATTCCATCCACATCATCATCAGCGAACATATTGTGCAAATCCTCTAAACGTTGTTTGTCGGTGCCAGCGAGGTATCCATTAATTACTTTGATATGTTTTCCCAATTTTACTTTTAGACCTAACAATTCCATATTAGAGATGGCTTTTGCTAACTTTTCCTCAGTAATCGAACTACTAGGAGTAATTAATCCAATTGTATCACCTGGAGCCAAAGCTTTAGGTTTTAAACATTTTTTCATAGATGTATTTGTATTGTTATTGTAAATTATTGGAGTAATTACAGAACTCCCTAAACCCATAAAAATATTTTTATTAAATTGCCTTCGATTCATTTTTTAGATATTGTAGCCACCGAATTTATTTGGTTGGCGTATTTTATAAGTTCAGGCCAACTGAATAAATTCGGTGGCTACGTAAAAACAAAGATATGTTTTCCGAAAAAGATTTAGAACAAATTAAAGCAAAAGGAATTAGTCAAGCGAAATTGGCAGAACAAATTAAAAATTTTGAAGAAGGATTTCCTTTTATGGAATTGCAAAAAGCAGCGACGATTGGAGATGGGATTTTAAAATTTGACGAAAAAGAAATTGATGATTATGTGAAAATGTATGAGGGGGAAATGCCGAATTATCAGATTTATAAATTCGTTCCAGCTTCAGGTGCAGCCAGTCGGATGTTTAAATCTCTATTTTCATTTATGGAGAATTATGATGGTTCACAGGAGGCAATCAAAGAATTTGAAAGCGATACTTCATTTGGTTCCGTGTTTAATTTTTTCAAAAATATCAAACAGTTCGCATTTTATGAATCATTGAAAAAGGTGATTGTAAAGAGTGGGTCGAACATTGATGACTTAATTTCTAAAAAAGAATATGGGCAAGTGTTGCGTTACCTTTTAACTTCCGCGGGGTTAAATTATGGAGGTCTTCCAAAAGGATTGTTGGAATTCCACAAGTATCAAAATTCTACTCGAACTCCGTTGGAAGAACATTTAGTGGAAGGTGCCAATTATTGCAAAGACAAAAATGGAAAAGTGGATATTCACTTTACCGTTTCGCCTGAGCATAAAGCATTATTTCGAGAAAAAGTAAGAAGTGCTGGCCAGTCTCTTTCCAATGAGTATCAATCAACATTTAAAGCATATTTCTCTGAACAACAATCTTATACCGACACGATTGCTGTGGATTTGGAGAACCAACCATTCCGAAATGAAGATGGAAGTATTTTGTTTCGACCAGCAGGGCATGGTGCACTTTTAGAAAATTTAAATACGATTGATGCAGATATTGTTTTTATAAAAAATATTGATAACGTCGTTCCTGATAATTTAAAAGCCTCCACCTATCGCTACAAGAAATTACTAGCTGGCGTTTTAATTAAATATCAAAAGCGATTGTTTGACTACGCTAAGCAATTGGAAAAAGTAGAAAACGTTTCTGAAAGTTTGATCGATGAGATTTCTGATTTTTTACAGAAAGAATTGTGTAATAATTTTACTTCTCGATTTACGAGAATGCATATTCGAGAGAAATCAGATTTTTTATTACAAAAATTAAATCGCCCAATTCGAGTGTGTGGAATGGTGAAAAATGAAGGCGAACCTGGTGGTGGTCCATTTTGGTCAAGGAATGCAGATGGGACTTATTCATTGCAAATTGTGGAGAGTTCACAAATCAATACTGATGATGAAGAGCAAGGAAATATTTTGCAAAAAAGTTCGCATTTCAATCCTGTGGATTTGGTTTGTGGAATCAAAGATGCAAATAGCAAGAAATTTAATCTAACTGATTATCGAGATCCAAAAACTGGTTTTGTTACCATGAAATCACAAGGTGGTCGAGAACTCAAAGCGCAAGAATTACCAGGATTATGGAATGGAGCAATGGCAAATTGGAATACGCTTTTTGTGGAAGTTTCGATTGAGACCTTTAATCCTGTGAAGATTGTGAATGATTTGTTGCGACCTCAGCATCAATAATTTTTTTCATAAAATAAGATTAGAAAGGTGCTCATGAAATATTTCATGAGCACCTTTTTTTTAATCATAAATTACTCTTTCTACTTTGTTTTTGATAGGTGGAATCGTTTGTAAGTAAGCAAAAATAGCTGCGGCTTCCTCATCGGTAAGGGCGGGGTAAGGTAACATAGGATATTGTAGAGAAGCTTCACCTTCTTTCAACCCATACTTGACAGCTCTTATGAATTGTTCTTCCGTCATATTGCCAATCCCTGTTTCAGGATCGGGAGTTAAGTTTGCAGTCAAAACAATTTTTCCTTCAAAATTCAAAGGTTTATTTCCTCCTCCAAAATAGCCAGGACTATTTTTGGGATGTAAAAAATCATTAGTCTTGAAGTCAGCTGAATGACAAGAAAAGCAGTCTAAGTTATGGGCAAGATATTCACCTAGTTCAATTTTATTATTTGGGTTAGGCTTTTCGATTTCTTTTTTAGGAAACGGAAAAGGTTTCCATTCTACTCGAGTCAGAAATTTTGTCAAAATTGAAGGCTGTGGCGGATAGTCGGGAGTAGGGTCAGCAGCAACCAAAGGGTCATCAGATCTTAAAAAAGCAATAATAGAATTGATATCATCATCAGCCATATGAGGTAATTTGGCCATGTATGGTGGAGAATACATTCCATCTCGTTTGATGCCTGTTCGAAGTAAATATAATATTTCACTATCTGTCCAATCACCAATTCCATGAGTTTTATCGTTGGTAATATTTTGAGAATAAATAACTCCAAATTCAGATGGAGCATCTAGCATCTGTGTTCCAGTAAGGTTCCCTTTTTCTCGATTCATATGACAACTTGCACAAAGCATCGAGACAAATTTCTTCCCTCTAGCAATGGTTTCAGGAGTACTGACAACTTGAAAATCAAGTTCCTTGACTTCATAAGAAGGTATGTCGTTTATGCCTACATAAGCTGCTCCTAATCCAACTATAACCAGAATGCCAAGTAGGATAGAACCTATTATTTTAAGTACTTTTTTCATAATGTTTTTTTTTGGAGAAATGAGAATTATGTATTATTTAATTCAGTATTGTTTTTTTCAAAATGCTTAGATAATTTTTTATCTAACCAGTCCCATTCATGTAATTGTTGCATAAGCTCGAATGCTTTTGATTGTGTTTTAACTGATTGATTATTAACTAGGGGGTTAGTTGCTTTCCAAACTACTTTCATCGTTTATTATTAAGTTTTATCAAAAGTACAGGTAGGAGAGATTGATTCCTCCACACTTTTGTGTAGGGAATGAAACTTTATTAAAAAATGAAAAGTGAGTATTCTAGGATAAGAACCTATGGGTAAGTTCAGCGCGACCATTCACTCCTAGTTTAGAGTAAATGTTTTTCACATGAAATTTTAGTGTGTTCATGCTAAAGGCTAAAGTCTCGCAGATTTGCTTGTATGAGTTTCCTGAGAATAATAATTGACAAATCTCTTTTTCTTTGGAGGTTAAACTAATATCTAATTTGTCGAAGTTTAGTTGATTTTTTGTTTTTAATCGTTGGTGATTACTCCAGGCAATAGTTATAGTGGTGAGTAGAGTTTTTTCCTGAAAAGGTTTTACTAAATAGCCATATGGACCTTGTTCTTGCGCGGCAGCTAAAGTATTAGAATCTGAAAATGAAGTAAGAAAAATATAAGGTAAATCATATTTGCTATGAATTACTTCAGCAACATCAATACCACTAGGTCCTGTACCTAAATGAATGTCGAGAATGATAAAGTTTGGGTTTGTGGAAACCAAAAGGTCGTATGCTCGAATAGCATTTTTTGCATGACCGACTACTTGGAACCCTTCATTTCGCAACAATAATTTTATGTCAGTAGCGATAATAGGATCATCTTCAACAATTAATATTCGTAGTTCAGAAGATTCCATTATGCAGCTTTTTGATAGGTTTTAAAAATGGCTCTAACTTGAGTTCCATCATTATTGGAAATATTTAATTCACCATCGAGTTTATCTACCAATGCATGAATTAATTCGAATCCATATGAGTTGTTTTCTGAAATATTTTCCATTTTTTGAATTCCAATTCCATTATCTTTTACTTCAAGAAGTAAAGTGTTTTTTTCTTCTTTTAAGATGACATGAATTTTTCCTTCACCCTTATTGAAAGCATATTTTAAAGAGTTAGTAATTAGTTCATTTAAAATTAAGCCAATCGGGATAACGGTATCAACGTCCAAATTCAAATCATCTATTTCTGCAATAATCTCAATGTTTTCTTCAGAGATATTATATGTAGTGAAAAGGTTATGAATAAGTTGTTGGAAGTATTTTTGAAAATTAATACCAGTAAGCTGATCTTGTTGATACAAATCTTGATGAATAAGCGACATCGTTTGTACTCGACTTCGGCCTTCGTTGAGCGCATCGACTGCTACTTGATCTGTCAAGTTTCGAGATTGGATGCTTAATAGAGAAGAAATGACTTGTAAGTTGTTTTTTACCCGATGGTGAATTTCTCGTAAAAGTGTATCCTTCTCTTTGAGTGACTTTTGAATGACTTGATTTTGATCCTCAATTTTATTTTTTTGTCGGAAAATTTGAAATAATAAGAATCCGAATAAACCTAAAACGAGAACTAAACCTATGATAATATTTCTTTGGTTTGACAATCGGGTAGATTGTAATTCTTCCTGTAATTCGAGGGTCGTAATTTTTTGTTGAGTGACTAATTCTATTTTTTCAAAATCATTTTCGAGGCGCATTGTGGTTAAGGCTTCTGTGTTTTGAATATTCAAAATAGAATCCTTTAATTCATATGCTGCGGCTAAATGTTTTAATGCTTTTTCTGAATTTTTAGTTTTTAAAATTTCATATAAACCTTCGTTACTATTGTATTGCAACTGAACATTTCCCATACTTTCTGCCAAATTCAATGCTTGTTGGAAAAAAGATTTAGCAGTAATATTATCACTAAGATTTTGATAGCTCTTAGCGAGTTCTTGCAAAATATAAGCTTGGTCTTTCTTGTTTTCAAATTCTCTAGCCAAAACCAAAGCTTGCTTACTGTAATTTATTGCTTCTTGATGATTTCCTTTTAGGTTGGCAATCTTTCCAATATTATTTAGACTGGTAGCTAGAGTCGAACGAATATCTAATTCTTCTTTTTTAGCAATACTTTTTTCTAAATAAAAGAGAGCACTATCTAGTTGTCCTTCATCCATAAAAGCGACTCCAATATTATTCAATGCATTAGCAATAGAATTTCCATTTCCAATTTTTTTACTTCTCTTGAGGTATTCTTTGTAATTTGTAATAGCGTTGTTATAATTTTTTTGATCGTGATATACTCTTCCTATATTATTGATAATAATTGCTTGCCCAACTTCATGATCCAATTTTTCAAAGTAACCTTGTGCCTCCAAAAATACTTTCATTGCTGATTGGTAGTCACCTTGAGCTTGGTAAATAAGTCCTAATCCATTTCTAATTGACCCTTTTGGGGCATCATTTTCTTGAGTGTCAAAAACTGTCAATGCTTCTTCAAGAACTTCTGTTGCTTTATCCAAATCACCTTTGGCGCGATAGGCAGTTCCAAGATTTGCAAGCGCACGAGCATATATTTTTTCATTTTCTTCCTTTGTAACTTGTGATAGGATCACGTCATTAAAAAACTCAAGGGAATCTAGTTTTCCCAAATATTGATAAGAAGCACCTAAGTAGTGTAACCTATTGAGCTGTTGTTGTTTAGTGGCTAGAGGAAGAATAGGTTCGAGGTTTTGAAGTAGTTGGATGGTTTTACGTTGATCTTTTCCAAATAATAAATTAGCAATGTGGAGTGTTCTAGAAATCTTAGCTGTATCGCTTTTCTCATTTGCTAAAATAATTAAAAGACTGTCTATGTTATTAGATTGGGTGTTGACCAAAGTGGAACTAGTCAACAATAGGAAAAATATTGTTGTAAGATATGAAGCCTTTTTTGTATGCATATGTTAGATTATTCTCAAAGTCCTTTGTCTGTAGACAACATCGATATTCAATATAGACAATAATCAAGGTTTAAATCTAATTTTATTCCAAAAAAAATACTTCAAAAAAATTACGAGGTTAAAAAAAGTGCTCATGATATTTATCATGAGCACTTTTTTTAATCGTAAATAACTCGTTCAACTTTATTTTTAATCGGAGGAATTGTTTTTAAATATTTAAAAATTGCACTCGCTTCTTTGTCAGAAAGTTTGTCGTATGGAAACATCGGATATTGCATAGCAGCTGTTCCATCTTTTAGTCCAGTTTTCAAGACTCGTATAAATTGCTCTTCTGTCATTTTACCAATTCCTGTTTCAGGATCTGGAGTCAAGTTAGGAGTCAACACAACTTTACCTTCTAGATTTAATGGTTTATTTCCACCAGCAAAATATCCCTCACTTTTTTCAGGTTCCAAAAAATTATTCGTTTTAAAATCAGCGGAGTGACAAGAAAAACAATCTAAATTGTGTGCTAAATATTTACCCCAAGCGACTTGATTAGCTGTATCAGGCATAGATATTTTCCCCTTTGGCATTTCAAAAGGGCCGAAAGCAACTTGACATAAAAATTTTGTCAAAAAAGAAGGTTGACTAGGTTGGTCTGGAGTTGGATCAGCAGCCACTAAAGGATGGTCTGATCTTAAAAAAGAAATAATTGCATTCATATCTTTATCAGCAAGATTCGGAAGTTTTGCCATGTAGGGAGGAGCATATTTACCATCCTTTTTAATTCCTGTTCTTAACAAAAAAAGAATTTCACCATCAGTCCAATTGCCAATTCCATACGTTTTGTCTTTGGTAATATTGGGAGCGTAGATCATTCCAAATTCAGGTGGAGCATCTTTCATTTGAGCTCCTGAAAGGCTGCCAGTAGTTCGATTGGTATGACAACCAGCACATAGCATTGAAACTAAATTCCTTCCTCTTTCGATTGACTCAGGTGAAGAAGTAGATTGATAATCAATGACTTTAACTTCGTAGGAAGGAATACCACTAAAATTGATATAGGCTGCACCACAAGCAGCAAAAGCGATAATTATCAATAATACAATCCCAATCCATTTGAGTACTTTTCTCATGGTTTTATTTTAATTTGGTTTATGAATGAGGTAGTATTTGTCTTTATTCTGTAAAGAATAAGAGTAAAAATAAATGACTTGTGGGAGTTTTTTTTCACCCATATGGGTGAAATTAAAATTAGTGGATATTAAAATATGTATGCTTTTAATCTAGTTGTAATCATCTAGCTCTTCTATTTCTACATCCCGCAAAGAATCCTGTGCAACATTCCGCTTCACAAAATTACACCAAGGACAATTTTTTTCTCCACAACCTTCATAAAATTCGTGCTTCATTATCTTCTCGTACGAAGTTTTAATCAAGCCTTTGACGATAGTTACATCCTCTGGTTGAAAATGTAATTGTTTTGTTATAAACTCTCCACGGCTGTTTGGATCGAGATACGAAATCTCTGCCGAGCGAATAAATTGCGCGCTCTTTTTTTGAAATTCTTCAAACAATATTTTATAAAAAATAAGTTGTCTCCAATAATTTCCACCTTCAGGTTTCGATGGAGTAGGAGGGCGCATCTTGGCATTATTATGACTTCCAGTTTTGTAATCTACTATGTGGATAGCATTGTTTGGAAGGTAGTCTAAACGATCAATAATTCCAGTCAAAGGAACACCTTCCATCTCTACATTTCGCACAATGAATTCAGTTTTAACTTCCTTTCCCCAATTTGAAATATGATGATTATAATAATTGGTTAAATTTTCTTTACCCATTTCCATGCGCCGTTCGTATTCTTTTTTGGTAAAATATCCACGTTGACGTGCCATGTCCTCTTCGAAGAATTGAATAAAAAATTTGACCGATGGAAATGATTTGGATTGAGAAAAGCGCATTTTGTCAAATACCTTTTGTAAAGCATGATGCATCGCAGTTCCATAAGCAGCTGCCTCGGAAGAAGTGGTTGGAATCCGCAAAATATTTTCATAATAAAAACTCAACGGACAACGAATAAATTGATTCAAACTCGAAACACTCATCGTAAAGTTTTCCAATAATTCATCAATTCTCGCTTTGTCCGTTTCTGGAATTCGAGGAGCTTCCGTTTCTTGCAACATCAAAATCTGTGCTTCCAAAAGTGAAGTTCTTTTTAATTCTTTTTCCTCAATTTTGACCTTAGTGTTTTCTGTGATTTCGTCAATGAAAATTGCGTGTTGTAACGCTTTCCCTTTTTGATCTTTTTGAGAAAAGGAAATATGCAATTGTTCTTTTGCCCGTGTCATCGCTACATAAAATAGCCGTCGCTTTGATTCTAATGCATCTTCCTCACCCGAAAAAGTCAAGGTGTCAGGGAATGGGAAACGATAAGAACTACTGCTGCCCGAAGGTTCCCAATTATCCTTAATCGCATCAATGATAAATACTTTTTGAAACTCCAATCCTTTCGAACTATGCGCCGTCATCAAATTGACTCCATCGTCAGTAACGACATTTTTATTGACTCCAATGGCGAGTCGGTTGTCGTCCATGTTTTTTAAGATATCCAGCAAACGTTGCAAAGCAATTCGAGGATTTCGATCCGTTTCTGTTTTTACAAAATCCAAAAAAGTAGCTAATACTTGAACTTGCCATTCTTTATCTTCTTGCTCCAAAATATGTTTGAGCAAACCACTTCGATTAACAATTTTTTCAGTCAAAGCCAACAACGTAAGATTAGTATAATCGCCAATTAATTGATTTATTAACCTTGAAAAAGCCGAAATAGTAGTGGTACTTTCTAAGTCCAGTCGATAAGTTTTTTTCGAATCTCCAATCAAGTCTCGCCACAAAGGTTTCTTTTCCTGCTTCGCCACATAAAAACTCAGTTTCGCTAAATCCTGCGTCTCAATTTTTAAAAAATCAAAATGCATAATCTTAAAAAGAAGATGCTCACCGCTATAAGGTTTGTTAAACTCCAATGAAATATATTCGAGAAACAAGCGCAAATTTTGAATCATCGGTTGCTCCAAAATGTTGACACTTCGACGAGTATTATAAGGGATTCCTTTTTTTTCTAACAATGCAATTACATTTCTACCTTGTTTGTGTTTGGCAAAAATAATGGCGACTTCGTTGAGTGGAAATTTATCTTTTTGAAGTTGTTCAATTTGCGCTACTATATCAGCATTTTCATGTGCTCGATTTGGGTAGGCTGAAATTTGAGGTAGTATCTTCGTTTTAGCAAAAGCTTTGTTTTTTGCTTTTAGATTTTTTTCCAAACCTTCTAAAACTGAAACTGCTCGATGCTCGTTTTTATCAATCAAAACTTTTGAACTATCCAAAATTTTCTGCGAGGAACGATAGTTATCTTCCAACAAAACTAAGGTCAAATCTTCTTGAAAGTCATCATGGAAGTCCAGTAAGTTTTTTAACCTTGCTCCTTGGAATTCAAAAATAGATTGGTCATCATCACCTACGATAAACACATTTGGATTATCCCAATACTCAATTAATTTATGTAAAATCGCATTTTGCGAACCATTCGTATCTTGATATTCATCCACTAAAAAATACAGATATTGCTCTTGATAATTTCTCAACAAAGCTTCATTCCTTTCAAACTCTCGCAACACCCAAAGAATCATATCTGCAAAATCATAACGCCGAGCTAGGCGCATCGCAGCATTGTAATTTGGAAATAAAGCAGAAGCAGATCGAAGACGTTCCATGCGCTCAACTTGCTCATCTATCTTAGCTTGTTTTAAATCTCCTTTGACTGCGTCTTTCGTTTTTCTTTGGTAAATATATTCTTTACGAGAAGGCAAGTCAGCGAGGTATTCGTCAATTTTCTCATGAACATAATTGACAGTCCAGGCTTCTGATTTCATACGCTGAAATAAATCGTATAATTGACTTTCATAAAAATACCGATCTCGTTTTCCTTGCTTCAACGGATGATTTTGCGGGAGGGCATCAATTAATTTTCGAATGATTTCCACACGCTCCAGATCACTTAATGGCTCCAGGTCATGGCGACCAAAAAGCTCCATTCGCTCCTTGATGATTTTATTGCAAAAAGAATGAAATGTGAATATATGCACTCGATGAGCCTCTGGTCCAATCAATTCCAACAGCCGCTCTCGCATGGCATAGACTCCCGCATCTGTAAATGTCAAACACAAAATATTATGAGGTTGTGTATCAGTTTCCAAAAGAATATTTCCGATACGCGAAGTAAGGATGTGAGTCTTGCCTGTACCTGGTCCAGCGATAACGAGGACAGGGCCGTCGATCTGTTCGACTGCTTCTTTTTGAGCAGGGTTAAGCCTTTTTAATTCTTTTGCAAAAGCTTTGTTATAATCTTTTCTTTCGAGCTGTTTTTTTGCCATGCTGTTTGTTTTTAGCCATAGACTTGCGTTGACTTTTTTTTAAAGGCCTGTGAAAAGTCATAAAAAAACCGGTGTCAGTCTGTGGCTAAATAATCTACTTTAAATTTACTCAAATCTGGTTTTACTTTACGTTCTCGTTGCACTTCGTAGTCATAAATTACCTTTCCTAGTTTAGACAAAAATGGTAAACCAATTGTTTTATATTCATAATTGTCGTCATTGAAAATTTGATTTTCGTTGACTGAAATTGTTGCCGTCAAAAAGAATTCAATTTCCTTTTCAAAATCAACGATATATGAAACATCCGTCAAATATCCGTAAGCCCAACCTACTTTGTTAAAGGTACGAATGTGGTCAGGAATCCTTTCTTTTTTATCTCCATAAATAAAAAATTTCACGTAAGAATCATGTTCTTCTTGGGTGTATTTTGGAAATTTACTTTCTCTTGGACGCATCGACATCACTTTATATAAAAATTGATAATCGTCTTCCGTTAAGTTAAAACGTTGATGTTCAGGAGTCGCTTCAGGGAACATTACTGCCTGGAGCATAGCACTCATATCTTGAATACTAAATCTATTTTTTTTAGAAAAATCCTTTGGTTCATTAATTAATTTTCCATCAGACATGTAGCCTTTTCCTTTTTGCAAATGATCCATCGGAGGCAACTCTAAAGCATTTTTTGCAAAAACTTCGGGTTGATGATAAAGGATTGTGTCAATTCCATAAAAAGTAAATGGATTCGTGTATCGATTTCCTTCTTCGTTAAAAGGAAATCCACTTGGTCCGATTCGATGAACGATTTGAGTATTTTCGAAACCCTTCTTTTCTAATTCAGCATTAAAATACTCTTGACCTAAAAATTCATAGAGTCGATTATTTGCATCGTTATCGCTGACGAGGAATATTTTTTTTGTAAAATGAGCAAGGCTTGTTAAACCATTTCTAGAAGTAGAATCGCTTCGAAGAGGGGTTTGTGGCGGTCGAATAGAATCAATTTGTAATTCAGAATATTTATCTAAGCCATCTATTTTAAGTTTGTTTATTTTTTCCAGAGCAAAAAAAGCGGCGGGCATTTTCACAGTACTTGCGGGATAAAAGTATTGGTTTTTATTTACGTTGAATTTGTGAGTTGTAAATGTAGGAGTATTGTTATCGTCTCTGTCAATTTGAGTATAGAGGATTTGTAATTCGAATTTTTCTGGATACTCAGCAGGTGCTCCGAGTTCTTTTTTGTTTTTGGAAATGAGTTGTTCGAGGATGTTTTTTTCTTCTGTTGGTTGGCAGGAGAAAAATAGGATAGTGCAAAAGAGGAAGATGTTTTTCATGTTTTTTGTTTTTTGCCACAGATTTATGCGTAACGTCATAAAAAAAATCAGCGTTAGTCTGTGGCTAAAATTCAATATTCGAACATTTAAAATGTCCCTTTGGACAAGCCTTAAATCCATGCAATCCACAAGGCCGACAATCCAACTTTTCCTTAGTCTCTAAAACCCTTCGCACAGAACTCAAAGGAGTAAATCCAAAATTAGGGATCGTCGAACAAAAAACTCCAGTCACAGGAGCATTCATTGCCGAGGCTAAATGTAATGGTGCAGAGTCATTCACATAATTCATTTTTGCATCACTCATCAAAGCAGCCGATTCTAACAGATTTAATTTACCTGCTAAATTATGAATTTTTGTATGATTACTTTTGGTTTTTATATTTTCACAAGCCTCGAAATCAGAAGTTGCGCCAAGTAAATAAATATCTTGTTGAGTGGGTAGTTTTTCAATTAATTCTAACCACTTTTCAGCGGGTAATTGTTTGGTAAACCAGACTGAAGTAGGAGCGATGCAAACGTATGGTTTTTCTTTTTTTACTTTTTCAAAATTGGCTTTACTCGGATATAATTTTGGAAGAGCAGGTTGATCGTCAGTTAAGAATTTGATTAATTCATGATTTCGTTGAACTTCATGTGTCAGTTGTTGACTGTCAGCAATTTGATGTTTTATTTTTTTTGTAAAAAAAGCAGAAAGAGGATTTTTATCAAAACCAATTTTTTCCTCTCCGTTTGAAAAAGCTGTTAGAATACCTGTACTTAAAAAACGTTGGCAGTTGACGACTAAATCGTAATTTTTGCGTCTAATTTTTTGAAGCGTGGAAAAGAGGTTTTTCGTTTTATTTTGTTTTTTATTCCAAATTAAAACTTCATTGAGAAAAGGATGATTTTTGAGTAATGCTTCGTTTCCTTTTCGGAGTAAAAAATCCAATTGTGCATCAGGGAATTTTTGATGCAATTTTTCGATAATTGGTGTGGCTAAAATAACATCACCAATAAATGCCGTTTGAATAATGAGGATTTTTTTCATTAATTGTTTTATGAAAATGATGGTGCAAATATATTTTAATTTTATGGAAAACGTAGAGGCAAGCTCTTGTAGCTGTCCACTTGTTGAATCACAAATATATTTTTTAAATGAATAAGTCAACCACAAGGGGTTGCCCCTATGGTGTAAAAAAAGAATGGATTTTATTGATTCTGCTATTTTTTAATTTTTCCATGTTTGGACAAATTAATTGGATCGATAAATTGGGTGGGCGAATTGGCGCAACTATTCAGTTGGGAAAACCTGTCAATCGAATTGGATTAGTGATCAACGTGTTTTATTGCTATGACTTTGTAGAACTAGACTTGGAATGGAGAAGACATTATAACTTTTCCAACTTTGGTCCACCCCTAAAAGGGTGGGAAAATCAACTTACAACAGGGGTGACTTTTGCTATGGGAAAGAAAGTTCAAGAAGATATTGGTTTTCCTATTCCTTTCTATCAACACACGGGGCGAGAATTCGCTTTATCCTATGCACATATTTTTTATCAAGACCAAGTTGAAACTTCACAGCGTTCAGGAATGGTTACCTTTCAATTCGGCCGGGTGTATGTTGTTGTGGAAAATGATATAATGGGTAATTTTACAGGAAGGGATAAGTTTAGAACTGGAGCCGTTTCGATTTTTTACCATGAAAAAGAATGGATGTATGAATTGAAAACGACTATGTGGACAGGAGTAACAAGTGGCAAAGGAACTCAAACTTTTTTAGATACAGATTATCCTTGCCGATTCGGTTATCGAGATATTAGTGGAGCAAAATATGGAAGATATTCACATGGAGTTTTGTCAGGGCAAGTACATCGAGTATTGGATTATGGACAAGTTGTGCAGATTGGAATTGGTGTGGATTCGGAGCATATTAGAAATTTTCTCCAAAATAAATTAGTGCATGATATGTACTTTTTTCCACCTTCATGGACAAAGGTTCGGAATTTACATATTCCAATGTTGGATGAAAATGGAGATGCCTTTACCTATCAAGTTGGTCAAAAAGTTAAACCAGCGTCATGGTATTTAAATTTTGCATTAAATGGAGGAGCGTTTTATTAAGAATATTTACTATAACTAAAAGTATATTTTATAGCTATAAAATGAATAGCAATGTAATACATCTGATATTTATATTTTTTGCAAAAATGATTGGTTACTGAAGATTTAATTATAATATGAAATTTAAAAAAATATACCTATTTTTTTAAAAATCGAATTATATTACAGTCTATTATAAAACATCTTCATTTATACCCAATCAAAAAAACTACTCTGATTTTTTATTTTAAATAAAATGACTATGTCAAAAAAAGACAACTCTCAAAATTCAAATGGCCCAAGTCTTGGTGAAATTAGTACGATTAGGGACATCTTGATGGGACAACAGATCAATGATTTTGAATCTAAATTTGAGGCGCTTCAAGAGCAATTAGATAAAGTTGAAGCTAAGTTAGCGGATAAAATCAAAGATCTTTCTGCAGCTACTAATGCTGCTAGCAAAGAAATGAATAAAGAAACGGCTGCTCGTTTTGCTAGTATGCAAAATGAAACAGAAGGTCGAATTGCACAAGTTGAAAGATCATTGCAAGATGGTTTGGCTGATCTACAGCAACAAATGGAAGATTCTAGTTTGAATGACAAAGAAAGAATTGGGAAATTGTTGATGGATGCAGGGAGTGCTTTGCTAAAACCTTAACGTCGAAATTTCTAGAATTCTTTAATGGATACTAAAAAACAAAATAGAGAAAGAGATGAAGCTGAGTTGTTTGCACAACTCAAGAGTATATTATTGAAAGAAGAGCGGGAGAAAATTCAAAAAGTTCAAGAAACAATTTATACCCAAGAGAAACTTTCAAAAGAGATTTCTCCAATTGTGGAAGAACATATTGAGTTTTTGAAAAAGAATTTTCCTTTTGAGTTTAAAGTAGCCGTGGATAAAATAGTCACTAAAAAGATTAAAGATTCGCGTGAAGAAATTGTCAATGCAATTTATCCAGAAGTGGGTAAGATGATTAAAAAATATGTTAATCATCAAATCCAAATGCTGAAAGAAGGAATTGAAAATCAAATTAAATCTACATTCAATCGTAAAAGTTTTTTTGGGAAAATAAAGGCACGATTTGGGTGGCAACAAACAAGTAATGAAATTATTCAAGGTTTGAAAAGACCGGTGATTGAAGAAATTTTCATCATTCAAAAAGGTTCAGGTTTGCTTGTTGGAAGTGCAACTCGAAATGACTTAGTAGATCAAGATGTGGCTGCAGGAATGTTGACTGCGATTAAGTCATTTGTAGAAGATGCCTTCGGGAAAGGGAATGAAGAAGTAGAGACGATTGAATATGGTTCTTACAGAATAGTATTGCAAGGGTTTCCATCATGGTATGCCGCTACAGCTTTGAGTGGAACACTTACTACCAAGGAAAAAGACGAATTGTCTAATCAAATTTTGGATTTTGCAAGTAGTGAAATGCCGTCACAATTATATGACGTTAATAGTGAAATTCAAGAAAAAATATCTTTAAAATTAGATCAGTTTTTTATCAAAGAAAAAACATTAGAAGAATAAATTAAATGGAAAAGCACCCACTTTTTCTAAAAACAGAATAAATGACAAGTAAAAAAGTGATTTTGGCCGGGAGTTTTGGAGTTGGAAAAACTTCGTTATTCAATCAATTTATTTACAACAAATTTGATGATAAATATTTGACAACCATAGGTGTCAAAGTAAATAAAAAAATAGTAAATATTGATGGACGTGAATTGTCTATCTTACTTTGGGATATTGCCGGAGAAGTTTCTCAAGACAAAGTTCCTGTGACTTATTTTTTAGGAGCGAGTGGAGTTATTTATGTTTTTGATTTGAGTAGGCCAACAACATATAAGAATATTGCAGAAGATATCGAATATCTAAAAGGTATTTTAGATGGAGGAGTCGTAAGAGTTGTAGGGAACAAAAAAGATTTAGTAAGTGACGAACAATTAGAAAATATTAGAGAGCAATTAGATTTGCCTTTTGATATTGCTACAAGTGCTAAAACAGGAGAAAATGTCGAAGAACTATTTTATGACATCGGGAAAGCTTTACTAGACTAACAATTTATAATCATAACATATCTTGCTATCAAATAATAACTCTCAAACACATCATCTTTTTCGACAGATTATCATTCTTGATGAGAATGTAGAATTTGTTGGAAGTGATGACCTATTATTTTCTACTAAAGAGCTAAAGGATATTTCTGTAGCCAAATGGTTTCCATTTATTGAAAGTATTCATGAAACCTTAAAAATAATGAAGGTAAGTGAAGAAGACGTTATATTTTCAAGGGTTGAGTCTCCTGCAAAATATCTCCCAGGAAGCTATGATTTTTCTTTTATTAAAATTGAAAAAGATGGGAAGGAATATATCCGATGGAGCATTTATGATTATACTAATGTATATTCTTACCTTACAAAATATCAACAACTGAAAAACGAAAAAGATATTTATCGGCAAAAATTAGAATATCGAGATCGACAGCTCAAAGACATTAAAGATTTCTTTTAAGTCCTATTTTTTCAAAATCATTTCCCCTTTTTTTTTCAAAAAATTAATTACTCCAAATCATCCGCATCAAAACTGTCATTTCTACGTTATTTTTTGTAAATTAAATGGCAACATTTCCATAAATTCACAATACTTATTTATATTGATCTGTTCTAACTTTTGAACAAGGACAAATTTAGATTGTTATCTAAGTGATTTAAGTCTATTTTAATTCAAAACTATTCCTATGAAAAAGATATTTATTTTCATTTTTTCTCTTCTCCTTCTTCCTTCACTTTTGAAGGCTCAAAGCTCCCGTCAATTTGATGAAAGAGATAATAAAGGAATTGTTTATAATAAAGAATTCACGATAGACACTCGATTGCATACTTATGGATTTGCAGTAGCTGCGAACTGGACTAAAATCAAAACCTATTATAAATCAACCTATTTTCAATTGGAAGTAGGTGAGTTGAAACATAAAAAGGATTTTAGGCAAAACAGTGATAACCAAATTTTAAATCAAGGTTCTCCGCAATCGTTTATTTTAGGAAAACAAAATAATCTATTTGTCATTCGAGCAGGTTATGGAAAAAAGAGATATTTATCAGAAAAAGCAAAACGAAAAGGAGTAGCCATAGGAATAAATTATGAAGGTGGGGTAACATTAGGTTTGCTCAAACCATATTATTTAGATATCAAACAAAGTGATCAACCTGATTTTCCTACTCGTCCAGAAAAATATGACCCACAGAATCCTTGTAATTTTTTAAATCCACTTGGTGGAATTTACGGATCTAGTGGTTTTTTTAAAGGTATTGGAGAAGTGAGACCATTACCAGGAGTGCATTTCAAAGCAGGTGTACATTTTGATTGGGGAGCATTTGATGAATTTGTAAAGGCGATTGAAGTTGGAGTTGCTGCTGATGTTTTTTATAAACGAGCGCCAATCTTGATTCATATAGATGAAGAAACAGCTAATATTATGAATACAAGTTGTCCACATTTAGCACCTATAGAAGTACAAGCTAACCCAAATCGTCCATTTTTCATCAATCTTTATGTAACTTTGCATTTAGGAAAAAGATGGTAAACCGAATTGATTTTTAATTGTTAATCTGAGAGATTACTCTCAACCAAAATCCGAAATTTTCCTTGAGAGTTTCGGATTTTGTTTTTATAGCACGTAGCTTTGGCTTCAGCCGAAGAAAAAAATAAAAGATGATAGAATTACCAATAGTTGATAAAAATGAAAAACAACCTCGCAAAAAGAAACCAGATTGGTTGCGAGTAAAGTTACCTATCGGCGAAGACTTCAAAAGAGTCCGACGATTGGTCGATGAATATAAATTACATACGATTTGTGAAAGTGGAAGCTGTCCAAATATGGGAGAGTGTTGGGGCGCTGGAACTGCAACCTTTATGATTTTGGGAAATACGTGTACACGATCTTGTTCTTTTTGTGCTGTCAAAACTGGTCGTCCACCTGAGTACGATGAAGATGAACCACGTCGAGTTGCAGAGGCAATCAAGTTAATGCAAGTAAAACATGCCGTACTTACTTCAGTTAATCGAGATGAACGAAAAGATCGAGGGGCAGAAATATGGTATCAAACTGTAAAGTTGACTAAAGAATTAGCTCCAACGACAACTATCGAAACTTTGATTCCTGATGTGCGAGCAACTTGGGATGCCCTTGCAAGAATGGTTGAAGGAGGTCAAGAAGTAGTTTCGCATAATATGGAAACGGTAGAAAGTTTATATCGAAAAATTCGACCACAAGCAAAATATGCTCGAAGCCTTGAGCAAATCAAAAGAACCAAAGAAATGGGACATCGAACAAAATCAGGTGTCATGGTTGGTCTTGGAGAGACGAAAGATGAGATGTTTAAAATAATGGATGATTTGGTGGAGCATGATTGTGATGTGTTGACCATTGGACAATATTTGCAGCCTACGAAAATGCATGTGGAAGTGGCAGAATTTGTTCATCCTGATGTTTTTGCGATGTATAAGGAAGAAGGTCTGAAACGAGGTTTTGA